>JAKCBU010000028.1 GCA_021839095.1 Pseudomonadota bacterium
TTCCGTTCCCGGCAAAAAACCGATCTCGTCACCCACCGGGACCGTCGCCCGGGTGATGATCACTTCCGAGTAGCGCTTCTGCTCGAAAATCTGATGGAGTGCCGCCGCCAATGTCAGCAATGTCTTACCCGTGCCCGCGTGGCCGAGCAGCGTGACAAAATCGATATCCGGGTCCATCAACAGATTCAAGGCGAAATTCTGCTCGAGGTTGCGCGCCACGATACCCCATACCGCATGGCGATCGCCCCGGTAATCGGTAATGCGCTCGATGATGGCATGTTCGGGATGCACCTCGCGGACAATCGCCGCGAAATCTTCGCTATCCCCTGCCTGGGCATTGAGCGCGATAAACTGGTTGGGGTGCCAGCGCTGAATGGCCGGACCACTGATTTTGTAGTAGCTCCGACCGCCCTCCTGCCACGCGTCCAGATCGCGGCTGTGATGCGCCCAGAAATCCCCGCTGAGGGATTCCGCGCCAGTGTAGAGCAGGTCCACATCTTCCAGGGCTCGATCATTCTGGTAATCCTCCACCCGAATGCCGAGAGTGCGCCCCTTGATCCGCAGATTGATGTCCTTGCTGACGAGAATCACGTCCCTATCCGCATGGCGATTCTGCAAGGCCAGGGTGACGGCCAGGATTTCATTATCCGCCCTGCCGCTCGCCAGCTCCGCCGGCAAGATCTGCTGATGGGCCGCGGTCTGAAAGTAAAGCCGTCCCTGCGCGTAGGGCAGCACCAACCCCTGGTCCAGGTCGGCGGTATCCGTCAACATCTCATCCAGATGGCGGCTCACCTGACGCACGTTGCGCGCCTGTTCAGTCAAGCCCTTTTTGTGTTGATCCAGTTCCTCCAGCACGACCATCGGCAACAGAATGTCGTGTTCCTGAAAGCGAAACAGGGCCGATGGATCGTGCATCAGCACATTGGTGTCCAAGATGTAGAGACGCGCGCGTGCCCTGCTCGGGTCTGCCAAGACCGGCCGGCTCATGGCAGTTGCTTGACGATTCGCAGCATGGCGGCGGCATGCCCGGCCGCCTTCACCTTGCGTTCGATGTAGGCAATTTTTCCTTCCCGATCCACTATGAAGGTGCTGCGCTCCACGCCGATGCCGACCTTGCCGTACATGTTCTTCTCCTGGAGCACATCGAAGGCCTTGCAGAGTGTTTCGTCGGTATCGGCCAACAGCGGGAAGGGGAAATCAAACTTGCAGGCGAATTTTTCGTGGCTGGCCACGGTGTCCCGGGAAACTCCGAGAATCTCCGCGCCGGCTGCCTGAAATTCCGGGTAAAGCGCCGTGAACTCCCGCCCCTCGGTCGTGCAACCGGGTGTATCATCTTTGGGGTAGAAATACAGGACCACGATTTTTCCGCGCAGCGCATCGAGACTGACGACGGAAGGGCTCCCATACGCAGCGACACGAAACTGGGGTGCGGGTTGACCAACGGCAAGGGTTTCTGAGGACATGAGGGACTCCTGAGTGGGACTGGATAAAATCTAGCGCGGCAGACAGGGCGCTGTCCAGGGAAGCGGCGCGCCGGCGTCACTTGCGCCCCGCCCGACTTCTGCTCTAGCATGACCGCATGGCGCATCCATCTCACTTACGGCCGCTCGCACCGGCGATTCCAGACGCTGAAGCAACGCAGCGCATCCGCGCTCTGGGACAACGGGTCACCCGCTTGCGGGTAGCGGTTTTCAAAACCCTGCTGGAAGCGGAACAACCCCTGAGCCACCTGGAAGTGCGGCAACGTCTGGAGACGTCCGCGACCGGCGCGATCGACCGGGTCAGTCTCTATCGCAACCTCGAATGGCTGGTGCAGGCGGGGCTCGCCCACCGCATCACTGCGGATGACCGGGTGTGGCGATTCAGTGCGCGGCACGAGGAAAGCACGGCACAGCACCCGCATTTTCACTGCATCTCCTGTGGACAGGTGTTTTGCCTGCCCGAAAGCCGCGTATCCGCGCCCCAGTTGCCCGCCGACTATTCCGTGATTGAAATGGAGTTCGTGGTCAACGGGGTCTGTGCCCACTGCGGCCGAGAACCCGCGAAGAAGCCCGCCGAACCCTGAAGCGCTCCGGGTCTTGCGGGTTCATCCATCCGGTCCGTCAATCCTCTAACTCGTGCACGTTCACCTTGGGCACGTTTTGCGCGGGTGGGCGCGTCCAATCATAGGTGCTGGCGTCGCCCCCGCGTTGTGCATCCTTCTGATACCGCTGATAGGCGTTCACCTTCGCCAACTCCCTCTGCAATTCCAACTCGGCGCGGGCGAAATCCATGGCGGGAACGGCCGCTTTTGCCAGCGTGGTTTGCGCGGTTTTGATGCGCTCCTTGCTGGCATGGATATCGATATCCATGATGCGGAGGCTGGCGTCTGCGAGTATGGTCACGATATCCGGCTGAATCTCCAGCAACCCGCCCTCCAGAAAAAGGATCTGGGTCTGGCCATCGGCCTGGGTGATCCGTAGTTCACCGGCACGCAAGCCCGTGAGCAGGGGCGCGTGCCCCGGCAGAATCCCGATCTCCCCCAGTTCCGCGGGGACCGCCGCAAAATGCGCCAAACCGGTATAAACTTCGCCATGGATATCGACCACGTTCAAGCGGAAGGTTCTGGACTGCGGCATCATGATCCTTTCTCTGAAAGCATGGCCAGGAACTGCGCTTCGGTGAGCGATTCCAGGCCCAGTTTTTTGGCTTTTTCCACCTTGCTGCCCGCGTCTTTCCCAACGACCAGATAACGGGTTTTGGCGGAAACGGAACCGCTGACTTTGCCGCCCGCTCCTTCTATGGCGGCCTTGGCCTCTTCCCGGGTCATGCTTTCCAGGGAACCCGTGAGCACCAGGGTCATGCCCTGAAAGCGACCGCTTTGGGGGGGGGCAACCGGCTGCCACTGTACACCGGCGGAACGTAACGCCGCAATGACCTCCCGATTATGCGGTTGAGCGAAAAAGTGGACGATGGCTTCGGCGACTATGGGACCGACATCCGGGACATCTTGCAGCGCATCCACCGTCACCGCCAACAGGGGGGCCAGATCCCCGAAATGAACGGCCAAGGATTTGGCCGTGCTTTCTCCCACCTGACGAATACCCAAGGCGTACAGGAAGCGCGGCAAGGTGGTGTGGCGGGAGTGCTCTATTTCTGCGAGGAGCTTTTGCGCGGAACGGCTGGCCATCCGCTCCAGCCCACAGAGCGCGGCCTCATCCAGATGATAAAGATCGGCGACGGAATGCACCAGGTCATGCTCGACCAACTGCCGCACCAGCTTCTCGCCCAGGCCCCGAATATCCAGGGCCTTGCGCGAGGCGAAATGCTTGATGGCCCCCATGCGCTGGGCCGGACAATAGAGACCTCCCATGCAGCGATGCGCCGCCTCATTGGCCAGGCGCAGCACTTCCGAGTCACATACCGGACAACGCAGCGGCATCCGCCAGGGTTGCGTTGCGGAGGGACGCGCTTCCGGGATGACCAGGACGACTTCCGGGATCACATCACCCGCGCGACGCACCAGCACGGTATCGCCGATGCGGACATCCTTGCGATCCACCTCATCCTGATTATGTAAGCTGGCGCGGCTGACGGTGACGCCTCCGACTTGCACGGGTCGCAACAGGGCCACGGGGGTAATCACGCCGGTGCGCCCTACCGATGCGAGAATGTCCTCGACCACGGTACGTTCCTCATGGGCGGGAAACTTGTAGGCAATGGCCCAGCGCGGCGCGCGAGCCGTAAATCCCAAGATTTCCCGGGCGGCCAGGGCGTCGACCTTGAACACGAGGCCATCCATCTCGAAGGGCATACCTTCGCGTAGTTCTTGCATTTCACTGAAATATCTTTCGCATTCAGCAAAATTGTGCATATCCTTCAAGTAAGGGGTCACCTCGAAGCCCCAGGCGGAGAAGCGTCGCATAATGGCGCTATGCGCAGTACCCAATGGCAGACTGCTCTCTCCCCATCCCCAGGGAAAGAAGGCCAAGGGTCGTTTCGCGGTTACCTGGGAATCCAGTTGCCGCAGACTTCCCGCCGCCGCGTTGCGCGGGTTGGCGAAGGGACTTTCTCCCGCGCGTGAACGCTCTTCGTTGAGACGCCGAAAGGCCGCCACGGGAATCACCACTTCACCGCGTATCTCCAGCAGGTCGGGCCAGTCACCGCCGAGCAGTTGCAGTGGAACATTGCGAATGGTGCGGACATTGGCCGTGACCTCCTCGCCATTCTGACCATCGCCACGTGTGCCGGCCTGCACCAGCGTGCCCTCCACGTATCGGAGATTGACCGAAAGGCCGTCGAACTTTGGTTCGGCACTGAGAGAAATCTCCTGCCGACCGAGTCCCTTCCGCAAACGTGCGAACCAGTCGCCGAAACCGGCGGCGTCGAACACGTTGTCCAGCGAGGTCATGGGCACGGCATAATGCACTTCCGCAAACATCCCCAAAGGGGCCGCGCCCACCCGCCGTGTCGGTGAATCCGCCCTTCGCCACTGCGGGTGGGCCTCCTCCAAAGCCTGTAGCTCCCGCAGCAGGGCATCATATTCGGCATCACTGAGGGTGGGAGCGTCCTTCTGGTAGTACGCCTTGTTGGCGGCCAGTAACTCGGCATGCAACTGCTGCATACGCTCGAAGTCAGCATTCGTGACCTGCTCCACCGTCTGCTCCTTTTGCGAATCCGGTAACATGTCGACCCGACCCGTGACGACCTCCTCCGGCGGTTCCAGGTGCGCCAGCATATCGTAAATGGACTTTCTGGTATAATCCGCACCGCACCCCGCTCGCCCACCATCCTGAACGGAGAACCCATGACCCTCGCTCTTTTCGATCTGGACAACACCCTGCTTTCCGGCGATTCTGACCACGCCTGGATGGAGTTTCTGGGTCGCCGGGGCATCGTCGATGCCGCACACTTTAACCGCCTCAACGACCGGTTTTATACGGAATATCAGGCGGGCACCCTGGACATCCAGGCTTTCCTGGACTTTCAGCTAGCCCCCCTGGCGGCACATTCCCGTGCGCAACTGGATGCCTGGCATGCCGAATATCTGCAAGAACGCATACTCCCGATGATTTCCGGCCATTCCCGCGCCTTGGTCGAAACGCATCGACAGCGGGGTGACACGCTGGTCATCATCACGGCCACCAATCGGTTCGTCACCGCTCCCATCGCCGAAGTGTTCGGCATCCCCCACTTGCTGGCGACGGAGCCCGAGGAAACGGCTTCTGGTGACTTCACGGGGCGCACGGTAGGCATTCCGTGTTTCCAGACCGGCAAGGTGCGGCGTTTGCGCGCCTGGCTGGAGACGCAGGGGCTGGAATGGGGACCCAGTCTGCAGGACAGCACGTTCTACAGCGACTCCCACAATGACCTGCCTCTTTTAGAGGCCGTCGCGCGACCGGTGGCCGTCGATCCCGATCCACGTCTGCGCGCCCTGGCCGAACAGCGCGACTGGCCCATTCTTTCCCTGCGCTGCGCTCCGGCGGAAGGCCATACCTGAGCGGATCCTGATCACGGCGCGGCCGGCTCCCGGAGATTCGCCTGCGTCAGCGTTTCCGCCACCTGCACGGGTACTATGCGGGAGATGCCCGGTTCGGTCATCGTCACCCCAATCCACTGTTCGGCGACCTGCATGGTCAAGCTGCGATGGGTCACCAGCAAAAACTGGGTTTGCACCGCCATTTCCCGCACCAGGTGGCAGAAACGCCCCGCATTGGCATCATCCAAGGGCGCGTCCACTTCGTCGAGCACGCAAAAGGGCGCCGGATTCAGACGGAACAAGGCGAACACCAGGGCGATGGCGGTGAGTGCCTTCTCGCCTCCGGAAAGCTGTTGCAATGTGGCGTTCCGCTTGCCCGGCGGCTGCGCGCGCAGCACAAGTCCGGCATCCAGTCCATCCTCACCCACCTGACGCAATTGCGCCTGACCTCCGTCGAAAAGTATGGCAAAGAGTTCCTGCAAGGCGTGATTCACCTGGTCGAGGGTATCGCGAAAGCGGGTGGAGGTTTCCTGATCCATCGCCGCCATGGCTTCTTCCAGGCTCCGCAGAGCCGACTCCACATCCGCCAATTGAACGAGCAAATGGTTGCGCCGTGCGTCCAACGCCTGCAACTCCTCCTCGGCGGCGAGATTCACATTACCCAGGCAGACTATATGCGCACCGATGCGGGCCAGGGCTTCCTCACAGCGGGTGGCGTCCGGACAAGGCCCAGGGTCGCCACCCAAATCCTGGATGATTACCGCACTCTGCTGCCGTAGCTCCTCCAGACGCGCCTGCAGACCAGCCAATTGTTGTTCGGCGGCGGCCTTCGATTGTTGCAGAGCACGGTGCTGCGTCTCCAGATGGTGACGCTGGCGCTCTTGCTGGCGGACCTGTTCCTCCCCCGCTTGCGCCGCGGTCTGCAGTGCGACCAGCGCGGCGCTCTGCTGCGCCCGCGCGGCGGCGATGGCATCACGGGCGGCAACGATCTCTGGCAGGGCCGCCTGTAGCCGAAGCCGTTCTTCATCCCCTTGCGCGAGAAGAGCCGTAAGCTGTTCCCATTGCTGCCGCAAATCCGCCGCGCGGGCGGCGGCGGCCTCCGATTCCGCCTGCAGTCGCTGCTGTTGAAGATCCAACGACTGACGCTCTTCCCGTAAACGTCCATAGCCGGCGCGCAGATCATCCATCCGGCGCCGGAGCGCATCGCCCAGGCGCCGCGCATCGAGCACCTCTTGGTCCAGTGCCTGCCATTCGGTCTCTCTGGCAAGCAGATCCTGCCGAAGTCCATGCAAACGGGTGTCCACTGCGTGGCGTTCGCTCGCGAGTCTTTGGGATTCCTTTACGCTTTCCGCACGCCGCTGATCTTCCGCTTCTACCCGGCTGCGCAAACGCGCCAGGGCTTCCCGTTCCAGCGCATCCTGTCGATACAATGCCTGCCAGCGGACCTCTGCCGCCCTGGTGCGCTCCTCCAAGGACCGGTATCGCCGTTCCGCCTCCGTCAACACGGCCTGGGCCGATGCCGCCTGTGTCTGTGCCAGCGCCAGGGCTTCGCTATTTTCCTGCAATTCGCGACGGCACTGCAGAAGACTGGCACCGTCCTCGTGCTCAGGGAATACCATACCCGAGCGGTGCACCACCACACCCTGCGGGGTGATCCAGGCTTCTCCCGCCCGAAGCTGCGCGCGCTGGTTGAGGGCGGCGGTTAAGTCCGGTGCCATACGCAGTCCCCAGAGCCAGTCGCTCAGCGCCACATCGAAGGCTTCCGGCCTCTCCACCGCATGCACCAGCGCATCTTCCGCCAAGGACGGAAGCGCTGCGGCGCATCTCCACAATACCGTGCCTCGCGCGACCACGGCCTCCTCGTCCACCACCGCAGCATGCAGCCGGCCGCGTAACACTTCCTCCACGGCACGTTCCCAGCCTGGCCGCACCTGAATTTGGTCCATCAGCCGAATATCCCCCGGAACATCTTTTTTCGCGGGTCGTTGCAGTCGTTGCAACAGGCTTTCCAAGGCGCTCTGGCGCGCCGCACGCTCCACCTGCCGCGCCTGCGCCGCGTCACGAGATTCCCGTGACTGGATGACATATCG
This sequence comes from Pseudomonadota bacterium, assembly GCA_021839095.1. The sequence continues at coordinate 7,549 of JAKCBU010000028.1, forward strand.
CTGGACCGCTTCCAGGGCCGCGCGTTGCGTCTGATGTTCCGCCGCCGCTTTCCGCAAGGCGGTTTCCCCTTCCCGGCAGCGTGTCTCCAACGTTTCCAGTGCAATGCGTTCCGATGGGATTTCCGCGGACTGCAGTTGCAAACGGCGTTCGATATCCCGCAAACGCGGCTCCATTTCCCGGATTTGGGCCGCCATCACGTCCCGCTGGCGGCGCATATCTGCCAAGCTGCGCTCCTGTCGCTGCCGCGCCTGATCCTGTCGCTCCCAATCCCGCTCGGCCGATTGCCGTGCGCGACGGATATGTTCCTCCTCATCCATCAGCACCCGGCGGCGTTCGGCCAGCGCTTGAGCACGCTGTTGCCGCTGCGTCTCGTGGTCGTCGTGTCGCGTCCGTTCGGCTTGTATGGTCTGTCGCTGGGCGCGTTGTTGCGCCAGTTGGCTCAGACATCGCTGGATCGCCTGCTGTTGTTCCCGATACCGATGCTCGACATCGCTCTGCCGCGCCTGGATGGCATAGAGTTCGCCCTGCATCGCCGTGATGGTCTCCTGGCCGCGCTGCCCCTCTTCACGTAGTTGGTCGAGGAGTCGCATCGCCGTGCTCAGACGATTTTCCTCCTGCTGAATTTTTTCCCGCAGGTCCGCGCACCGCATCGAGGCCCGCTGATGTTCCGCCGCGAGGGATTCCAGCCGGAGCACCAGACTCCACCACTGCCACTGACGCTCTTCCAGTCGCAGGGCGCGCAGTGTCCGGGCCGCCTGGGCCTGCCGCTGCAGGTGCTGCCACCGATCCTCCATTTCACCATGAATATCGTGCAGACGCTGCAGATGCTCCCGGGTCTCGGCGATGCGTTGCGCCGTCTCCCGGCGGCGCTCCTTGTAGCGGCTGATACCACCCGCCTCTTCGAGAATGGCGCGCAGGTCATCGGGGCGAGCCTCGATGATGCGCCCGATGGTGCCTTGTTCAACGATCGCATAAGCGTTACCACCCAGCCCGGTGCCGAGAAAGAGATCCCCCACATCCCGGCGCCGGCAGCGCGCGCCATTGATCCGGTAATGACCGTCCCCCTTCCGATCCAGGCTGCGTTTGATACTGATTTCGGCCACGCCGGCAAAGGCGCTGGACGCCGCTCCATCGCCATTGTCAAAGCGCAGTTCCACGGTCGCCACCGACGCGGCGGGACGGCGCCCGCCCCCGTTGGAAATCACATCGTTCAAAGTCCCTCCGCGCAATTGTCGAGCCGAAGACTCGCCCAGCACCCAAGATCGGA
>JAKCBU010000029.1 GCA_021839095.1 Pseudomonadota bacterium
GACGGGTATGGATATTCACTCACCAAGATAGCATCGACACAAGGAGATGCGGGTAGGGGGCGGTCTGTGGCCGCCGCGCTATCCCTCCCCGGCATGAATGCCAGGGTTTCCCGCGCAAATGGATGAATCAGTCCATTACGTCCCCAATGACGGGGACCAGCCCCGTGGCGGCGACACACTCCACATCGGCACATGCCGGGATGCTGGCCCATTTCTTCACGCCGGGGACGGACTTCCTGATCGTGGCGACCGTGGTCTTGCTGCTGCTGTTGCTGTGGATGCCGGTAACGCGGGAGATATTGAAGGGGATTTTTGGGACGCTGTTGATGCCGGTGTTTTCGGCCATATTCCTGGCAACCTTTCACTGGATGGTGAAGACGGGTCGGACGATAGTGGATGCCCATCTGATTTTGTTTCGGAATCTGTACTCTTCTCACAAGGACATACATCCCACCCTGGAAGATCCGAAGAGAAAGTAACCCGCGTCATCCGTGAGTATGTCGATGAGCTGACGCCGGAGAGGCGGCTCGTTTTCTACCATCTGCAAAGCCGGATCGCCCTGGCTACGACGAAACGGGTGACACCGGCACGCCGAGAAGCTGCGGTGCTCTGGATCTTTGGCGCAGAGTCACGGGAAGACATCGACTTTGCCGACTGTTGCGAGGTGCTGGAAGCGCGTCCGTGGATCGTGCGGTTGCGGGTGCAGCTCCAGTTCTGGTTTCGGGACATGCGCTTTGAAGACGCCATTCCCGCGCTGGTCACGCCACTGCCCGTCCGTATCGTGGAAGAGGCCTTCGGCGCGTCCGGAGAGGACGGAATATGGGTGGCCAGGCGCCTCTGGGAGTGGCCAGGCGCGAGTCATGAGGCGTTATGCCGGATCGCCGGCGCACCGGCACCCTTGGCGCTACGGCACGCCCTGGAGCACCTGGAACAGTCAGGAATCATCGTGTCGGGATTCGACGGGTTGTACTGGTACTGTGTCGGACACAGCCCGCTGAACCGCTACGGGCAACCGATCCCGGTGAGCTGGGCCAGCTTTTGGAAAACGGTCTGAACTGAAGGAGATTTTGATGGGAGCTTACACTTTCGCGCATTACGAAAAGGCTTGGACCGGCTTGATGGTCTCACACCCGCGCTTCGGCGGCGGGGTCATCGTGCGCGTGGTGCGCGACGGTGGCGATGTCCTGGTAGCCGTCCGTTTCCATGACGGACTGCGCAAGACCTTCGCCTCGGGCGAAGAAGCATTACGCGAGTTGAAGAGCCTCCGGGGAATCCTTTCCGCCCCGCTGGAGCCGCTCGACCGAATCAGCGACCAGGCGCTGCAGCGGCGTATTCAACAAGCCCAGCGTCGCCACGACACGCGCTGTCAGATCGACGACGATCTTGAAGAACGACTGGATGCGGCTGCAGGAATGCGCAAAGCCATAACCTGTCCGTCGGCAGGCTCCGCTGCCGCCTGGACTTGGTAGCAGTTTCCCATGGCCGCAGCTCCACATCGTCGCATCGTCAAATCTATCCTCACGGTGCTGACGTTCTGGGTGCTTGTGGGCCTCGCCGTGGCCGCCTGGACCAACCTGCCGATGATGCTCTCCCGGATCCCGGAGATTCCGTGGAGACTGTCGTGGATCGCTATCGTGCTCTTCTTTGCGGCGGCGCTGGCCCTTGCTGTGGACGCCTACCACATCTTCCGGGTAACAATGGGATTGCGGCCCATGGCGTACCGGGGTGCTGTCACCAGCATTGGCATTCTGCCGTCACCCATTCTCCCGGCCCGCCTGACCATTTCTCGTAAACAGCAGGTGCTACGCCTGCAAGCCTTGCTGGCGGTGATCTCACCCGACAAACACGACCCCCGGCTCAATACTGCGGCACTACTTGATCTCGCCGCATCCAAAACCCCGATGGGGGACCTCTTCTGGGCCGTATTTTCCATACTGGATGCGTCACAACTCCCGGCCTCGCCCGTGCGGGGATCCCATGGGGACGCGCTCCTGATCAGCCATAGCCTGCGGGTATCGGCGGCCATGGCGAAGCTCTGGGAAACGGCGACCGCACCCGTCATGCCGACGGACGTGAATAAGCCCGCGCAAAGCCGCCCCTACGATCTGCCAACCGCGATCCTCGCAGGCATCGCCCATGACATCGGCAAGGTGCGCTGCTTTAAGCGCGGATCGGACGGAACCATTACAGTGATTGGCCTGCACGACATGGTGGGCAGCAGGATACTGGCCAGCCTGCCCGAGTTCTGGAGAATCGTGGATGACCATGGCGTGCATGATGACTACATCCAGCGTCTCCTCACCCAATCTATCCGCTATTATCACCATCCCAGCGCTTATCCCGGCTCCGGATACAAGCGATCCCTCATTCATACCGACGGCGCCGTCACCGCACTCATGGAGGCGATTCATGATGCCGATCTCGTAGCCGGGGCCATAGAGGGCCGCAGCAGCGAAATCATGGCCGACTACCGGGACGAAGACGAGTTGCCCGAACTCGATCTGAACCAGCAGATATGGGAAACCTTCCTGCACCTCATGGACGATGAATCCCTCATCAACAGCAAGTCCCCGCAAAAGCGCATCGCTTACAAGAAAGGGCGCGTGCTCTATGTCATAGAGAACAAGTTGCGCACGCTGATCTGCGATCACCTGTCTTTGACCCGCGCCGACTACACCGGCAACAACAATGGCAATCCGGGCAAGCTCATCAGCGTCATTGCCCACCGCCTCGATGCCCAGGGGCTGATCAAGAAAGATTTTCAGGGGACGGTCTGCAAGAAACCGGAGGGTGCTGGCTTCTATCTGCAAATAGACGGAACCAACAAGGACGGAGAATCATCCGAAACGGAATTGCGTCTGCCCCACTACATCGTGCGCATCACCGAGGATGAGAACAACCCATTCGCCAAATATGCGAACATGGAGGATTATCCTGCGACCATCACGCCCAAGGCCGCCACATGGCCACAGTGGTTCTCCAAACCGAAGGAAGCCGCAGCAGACACGGAGCTCTTGCAGGCCACGGAGGCTACCGCAGCGTCGGCCCCAACGCCCCCCGCGCAACAGGCCCGGGCGGGAGATGAAGAAGACGAAGGCGACACGGACGATGACGACCGCGACATACCGCCGGACCTGCATGAAGCGGTCCCCCACGACGCGCCAGAATGCACGGGAGAAGAGGAGGACGATGACGACCCCTTCAATGTACCCAGTGTGCCACCGGTCCCTTCGGGAGAACCTTCTTCAAGAGATATCCCTTCGGAGGAAACGCGAGGCAACCTCCCTGATACGCCGCCCGCGCCCGTTGCCGAATCCACTGGGGATACGCTGCCCGCGGAATCCGCCGTGGAAAATCAGACAACCATTCGGAGCCGCGAAGAAAAGCTGCGCCAACTACAGCGCGTCCGGGACCGCGCCAGTATGAACAGAGAGAGCCCCCACATCATCAGGAGAGAAATGGAGACCCCGAAAGAGAAGAATCAGAAGCTCATCGAGCGTGTGCGCTACTATTGGACCCAGTATCCCGGCATTCTCACGGAAATACCTGGCAGAGACCTGCACCTGGATACCGCTGCCCGCAAGTCCGTGCTCTTCGCCCTGATCTGGATGGACCAGACCCGCCGGGATCGTGCGCAAATGACTGGAGCGGATGACCCCAATGCTATCCAGAAGGTCAGCCTGAACGACCTGTTCAGCTTCCCCGTGAAAGACAACACCGGGAAACTGGTTCTGAAAGCTCTTGAGAAGCTCGGCACCGGACGGGTGCTTATCCCCGAGATGAGAACCCTGCTGGAAATCAGAATGCTTGCGGACGGGAGCATCGACCTTGAAAACGGCACGCTCTCGGCGCCCGTTCAGTTGCCGCACGACCAGTCTGCTGCCTGATGGAAGAGCGCCTGCTGTCCGCGACCGAAATCAACCAGGCCTTATCCACCTGGATCCGAGGCGACAGCCCGAATGAGGAACGCCTGTTTCGGCAACTCCTGCCCGCATTTCGGCGCATCGTGCGCGGTGTCGCCGGCAGGATGTGCCGGAAGACGGGTATCCCGCTGGATGAGGAACTTCATCAGGATGAGATTCTTCAGCGGATATGGGTAGCATTACTCAAACGACGGGACCAAAAAGAAGGCTTCACCAGTGAACTCCCAGCGAGCTTGTGGGTCTGGACCACCGCCCAGTTTGCCATGACCCGGATCTTTCGATCAGAAAACCGCTATGCGCTGTCTGCTCAATCCGAGGACGGTCACGACTGGATGGACAGTATGACCGAAGGACGGATCGGCGATCCTCTGGAATCCATCATGGACGAGGAAAGCATGGCACTGATGGAACAACGGCGGGAAGAGGCTATGAAGCGAGTCGCACCATTTATCGGGAGTTTGCCCACACCGCCCGAGACACCTGCCAGAGAACGGGAAATGGCCCCCATCGGCCCCGCTATGGAGTTGCGGGGGGTCATTCGACAATTGCACTGGAGCCAGCGGCAGATGGCGGAGTATCTCGGTGTCTCCGTAGGCATAGTGTATAACTATGTCTACGGGCGCACGCTTATCCCCGATTACCAGATGGACCGTATTCGCGCTGCGGAAAAAACGACGGGAGACTACTCGGATACCGGCTGGGACGAACTTCTCCGCAGCGCGGAAGCGGTCCTGCATGTGACAGACATCCCCCTCAGAACCGAGCTTGCGGAGCGCATGGGCGTATCCGAACGCACCCTGCGCCGCTGGATCGCTGGCGGTGACGGGTCAGCAAAGGGACTCACCAGGGCCGTAGCACTCAGGAATCGCGGCTGGACACGGGCATAGAAAAACCCTCAAGCCGGAGCGAGAGGGTGGGGAAGGGTCAAGATGCCAGTGGCAAATGAGGGCTGCCTTGCTTTTCGGCTTCTCTTTGCTGCTTTTCCTCTAACTTTTCTTTGTGTCCTTCCCAAACTGCTTTTGCAATGAACAGGACAATCGAGACTACAAGCGCCGCGATGATTAGTTGGCCCACAACAAGGGCAACCAAGGTTTCCATTATAATCAGTGGCCGTGTTGGGGTTGGCTATCGTTTTTGGCTTTCTTCTCCTGCTCGTACCACCAGTGGGAGAAACGGATACCACCCGCCAGAATGGCAGCCACGGACACCAGAACTACAGCAAATAGCGTAATTGGATCCATATTTTTACTCCTTAGCGAGAGGGTTGGGGAGGGATCAGGAAGCGAGAGGGAGTTGAGCTTGGGTATCCCGCTGTCCATCCAACTTTTTCCGGAGTTTTTCCTTATGCCCCTCCGTGATCGCCTTCATGACAAAAAGAGCAAAAGATACGCCCATAGCCACAAACATTGCCTCCATAACCACCAGAGCAATCAAGGTATTCATAAATCCTCCTAGTCCGCATCATCCAAGGTATTCAGAATGGTAACAATGACGATCTGGAACACCCCATACCAAACCATTATGAGAAAAACCGCTACAAACAGCAACAAGATGTAGGCGATTGGTATGCCATTTGGACCGAAATCGTTGATAATTTCCTTCACCGCGAAAGCTGGCACTGGCGAGATGAGGGCCACTCCAGCGCGGCTGGCGACTTTCAGTTTGCGTATGAGGTACTCCTTGGCCTGCCGGTTCAGGCCCTTGATCGTATCGAACAAACCGTTCCACATGATGTGCTCCTCCTTATTGGATTCATGCTGACCACGGATACCGGACAGTTTCTATGTACTGCGCAGCGGCCCTTCCCATCCAAGAGCTAGTTTAATACACTAGGAAAATACGTAGCCGCAGAATTGGGGATCTAACATCTTAAAAACCACAGGTTCTGTCGGTAAAGTCAACCACTCCCCCTAGGCCATTAAGGCACTAGGCGGGGCTTGTGCAAGCAGGCTCCTGGTTGACCAGGCTGAGTGATCGGAGCAATCCGTGAACTACGTTATTGGGGTCATGACACCCTGGAATGCGTGCCAGTTCCAGGCTCTGTCGGGCAGGATTAAACAGCAAGCTGGGAGTAGCGCAAGCCGTGTCCTGTCCGTGACAAGTCCCGATAACATTGCCGAGGCAAACTTTACCCCTTGCAGGGTGCAACCCCGCAAGCGGAGACTGAAAAGGTAGCGACTATGCAAAGAGTATTGGTATTGGACAAGAACCGGCAACCACTCATGCCCTGCCATCCAGCACGGGCGCGAGAACTGTTGCGCGGGGACAGGGCCGCCGTATTTCGGCGTTTTCCCTTCACGATCATCCTCAAGGACCGGACGGGCGGCGCGGTGCAGGATGCCCGCCTGAAACTGAACCCCGGTAGCAAAACCACGGGTATGGCGCTGGTGGCGGAGTTTTCCCGTCGCGGTCCCACGGTCGTCTGGGCCGGAGAACTCGCTCATCGAGGGGCAACCATCCGCAAGGCGCTGGAACAGCGGCGCGGGCATCGCCGCTTCCGCCGGGCAAAGTTGCGGTATCGTGCCCCACGTTTTCTGAATCGCACTCGACCTGCGGGCGGGCTGGCACCGTCCCTGCAACATCGTGTCGATACGACGATGGCGTGGGTGGCACGACTGCGGCGCTGGGCACCTGTCACCAGTCTCTCCACCATGTTGCACCGCTTCGACACGCAACTGCTCCAGAACCCAGAAATCTCTGGGGCGGAATACCAGCAGGGCGAGCTTCAGGGCTACGAGGTGCGCGAGTATCTGCTGGAGAAGTGGGGTAGGACTTGCGTTTATTGCGATGCGGAGCACATCCCGCTGACCATCGACCATATCCACCCCAAAAGCACTGGCGGCAGTGATCGGGTATCGAATCTCACCCTGGCCTGTTTTCCCTGCAATCAGCGCAAGAGCAATCAGGACGTGCGGGCGTTTCTGGCCCACGATCCCAAGCGTCTGGCCCGCATCGAGGCCCAACGCAAGGCCCCCCTCAAGGACGCCGCCGCAGTCAACAGTACCCGATGGGCGCTGCTTCAGAGGCTTGAGGAAACCTGCCTCGATGTGGAAGTCGGCAGCGGTGGCAGAACAAAGTGGAATCGCACCCGGCAAGGCTATGCCAAAGCCCACTGGACCGATGCAGCTTGCGCGGGGGAAAGCGGGGTCGCGGTGAGACTCCATCTGGAGCATCGGTCTCTGGCGATAACGGCCATGGGCCACGGAGAGCGGCAAAGGGCGCGGCTGGACAGGCACGGCTTCCCGGTCGGGCACAAGGCCGGCGCCAAGTCCTTTCTGGGATTCCAGACCGGGGACCTGGTGCGGGCCGCCATACCCAAAGGAAAACATGCGGGGGTTCACACCGGACGCATCGCCATCCGGTTCCGGCACTCGTTCGCGCTCAAGGCGGAAGGTGCCGACAAGCCCTTCGATGCTCATCCCAAATATCTCACGGTACTACAAAGGAGTGACGGCTATGCGTATCACTAACCAACGAGGGGCGCTTCCGCTCCAGCTAAACGCACCGCGTTTTAGCTGGAGTACCCGCGCTGAATTATGATGGCCAGCTATCACGGCGCACCGATCTCCTGCATTGCTGCGGCGTCCAGGCAATATGGTGTCCCGAAGCGGGACATCGTCGCTTTGATGCAGAACGAGGGCGCAGCCCCCGGCATCGCGGCACACGACAGCAACGGCACCACGGATCTCGGCCCGATGCAGGTCAACACCTGCCATCTGCCCCTCCTGCGCCGTTTCGGATACAGCTATCAAACACTCAAGTACAACGCCTGCGCCAACGTCATAGCGGGCACTTGGGTGTTTGCCAAATGCCTGGCCCAGACCGGCAATCTCCTCGATGCCGCCGCCTGCTATAACGCAGGCATGAATGGAATGCCGATAGCCTGGCAGAACGGCTATGTGGCGCGATTCGCGGCGCACCTGGGACTACAGATTCCGAACGGTCCCGCACCCACTGAGCAAGCGATACCTGCAGGCCTCGTCGTCCTCAAAGGACAGGGGAATTGAACGGGCGGGCACGCGCACTGGCAGCCATCGGCGTGGCCGCCGCGATGCTCACGGCCATGCCGGGCGCATTCGCAGGCCCGCTCGACAGTAACGCGCACGGCTGGTTCTGGTATCAGCTTCCGCCACCGCCGCCACCGAAGCCCAAGCCGCGGCCATTGCCCATCATGCCTCCAAAGCCAGTGGCGAGGCCAAAACCCAAACCCAAAAAACCACAGGTGTTATCGGTAGAGTGGATCCGCGTGCACCTCAAGAAGTACCGGAATAAGGCGATCAATAATCCCAGCACGAAAAACGTCACCAATTACCTATCGCTTCAAAAGGTGATGTTCGACAAGGCCCAGAACTTCGCCGAGAAGTTCGTGCAGGTCGCCAATACCAATCCCGTGCTCAACTACTCGAACCTGGTACCCCGGTCCAATGCCGGCAACAGCGCATTCAACACCTATATTGCCGATAACCGCCAGAAGGCGCTTCAATACCTTACCAAGAGGGTCGGCATGTGGGTCTTCGTCAAGCACGACTGCCCATTCTGCAACATGCAACTCGGTCAGTATCGTCATCTTCTACAGCTCGCCCACTTCCGCACGGTCTACATCGACGTGAATTCTGATGGCGCGATCTCTGGCGTCCCGAAGAGCGCCGTTTTTGTCCAGGATCATGGGCAAGCCAAAATGCTGCACCTGGTCGAGACACCCGCCATCGTGATGGTCTGGCCACCGGACAATTTCGCCGTTGTAACCCAAGGCTATCAGGTGGCGGGCACCCTGATGCAGAACATCGTGGCCGATGCCGGATATGTGCATCTTCTACCCAAGAAACTTGCCCAGTGGTCCACCGGC
>JAKCBU010000030.1 GCA_021839095.1 Pseudomonadota bacterium
AAACCAGAAAATGGCCGCCAGAACGATGAAAATCCCCTCCAGCCCGCCGATGATGAGCCCCGGCAGGGCTTTACCCAAGAGAATCTCCACCGGCCGCATGGGCGTGACCAGGAGTTGATCGAAAGTTCCCTGCTCGCGTTCACGCGCCACCGACAGTCCGGTGACCAGCAAGGTCACCACCAACGTGAGTAGGGCGACGATGCCCGGCACGATGAACCAGCGGGAGAGCAGATTGGGATTGAACCAGGGGCGGATCACCAGTTGCGCGGGCGTTTTGCCCCAACGGTGCTCCGCTGCCCAGTGGGTGTCGAAAGACAGGAACACGCTGTTGACATCGTTCAGCGCGAGGGTGGCGCTGTTGGAGTTGCGCCCGTCGATGATGACCTGCACCGGGGCCGGCTGGTGCAGCAGCAAGTCACGGGTAAAGGACGGACCGATCCGCAGCACCAGAAGCGCCTTCTCGTTGTCGATAAGGGGCGCGATCTGGCCCGCATTTTCAATGGTCGCCACTTGCCGGAAGGTGGCGGACCCCCGAAAGCGCCCCAGCAGTTCCTGCGAAGCGAATCCGGGGTCCTGATTGTAGACCGCATAGGGGATATGGCGGAGATCGAACGTGGCGGCATAACCGAAAACCAGCAATTGCACGACGGGCGGAACGATAAGGACGAAGCGGCTCTTCTTGTCTCGCAGCAGGGCCAGAAATTCCTTGATGACCAAGGCCCATATCCGCCCCGGCATCAGTCCAGTCTCTTGTGGGAACGGTGCAGCGTGAGGCCGAGGAAGAGGGTCGCCATGAGTCCGAGGGCCAGACTGTTCCAGAGCAGGATGGGCCAGACGTCACCGGCCAGAAAAACCGTCTGCAGAATGCTCACGAAGTAACGGGCGGCGACCACGTGGGTGATGACACGGACGGCGGCGGGCATGGACTGGATATCAAAGATGAAGCCCGAGAGCATGAAGGCGGGCAGAAAGGTAACGATGATGGCGATCTGCCCGGCGACGAACTGATTACGGGCCACGCTGGAAATGAGCAGACCCATGCCCAATGCGACCAACAGAAAGAGGGCCGAGCAGAACAGCAACACCCAAAAACTCCCCACCAACGGCACCGCAAAAAGCCAGACCGCCAAGGCAACGGAAAGCAGCATGCCGCCCATCCCCATGAAAAAGTAGGGGATCAGCTTGCCGAGAAGGATCTCGCTCATGCCGACCGGGGTCGCCATGAGGGCTTCCATCGTGCCGTGCTCCCACTCCCGGGCCACCACCAAGGCGGTGAGCAAGGCGCCGATGAGTGTCATGATGACGGCAATGAGTCCGGGCACCAGATAGTCCCGGCTGCGCAGGGCGGGGTTGAACCAAATGCGGTACTCGCCATGCACGGGGACGATCAGGGAGGTTCCGGCATGCAACGCCCGTTGGCGCAGCCAGTTTTGCCAGACCCCCTGCAGATAGCCTTCGAGGATGCGGGCATTGTTGGCATCGACACCATCCACGAGGACCCCGATGGAAGCGGTGTTTCCCTGCAGGAGTCGTCGACTGAAATCGGAACGCAGCCAGACGACACCGTTGGCGCGGCGAGTCATAACCGCCTGTTCCGCGCCACGGATGCTGGCGTAGACCCTCGGCTGAAAATACGGTGATTCTTGCAGGCCGCCGATGAGGGCGCTGGTTTCCGCAGTGGGTTGGTGTACCACCACGGCGATCGGTACACGCTTGGCATCCAGAGACACGCCATAGCCGAAGAGAAAAAGCAGGAAGACCGGCATGACGAAGGCGATGGCGATGGCTGAAGGGTCCCGCAGGATCTGGAGAAATTCCTTGCGTATGAGGCCATGCAAACGCTGCGCGTTCACAAGGCCCTCCGGTCCTGGTGCTCATGGGTCTGGATGAGATGAATGAAGGCCTCCTCCATACTGGGTTCGGGATGCGTCTTATCCTGGGCCAGGGCGCGTACTTGCTGAGGGCTGCCTTGCGCCAGTACCTCGCCCTGGGAGAGGAGCACGAGATGGTCGCAATATTCGGCTTCTTCCAGGAAGTGGGTCGTGATCATCACCGTCACCCCCGATTCGGCAAGGGCGTTGACCCGTTGCCAGAACTCGCGGCGGGCCAGGGGATCGACGCCGGATGTCGGTTCATCGAGAAAAAGGATGGGGGGAGCATGGAGGAGGGCGCAGGCCAGCGCGAGCCGTTGTTTGATGCCCAGGGGCAAATGATCGGCATTCACCTCCCGGTAGTCGGACAGTTGAAATTTCTGGACGGCCCACTGCAGGCGCTGGCGTCGCCATGTGCCCCGTAGCCCGTAGGCCGCGGAAAAAAAGGCCAGATTCTGGTCACAACTCAGGTTGCCGTAGAGCGAAAACTTCTGCGAGACATAGCCGATGCGTGCCCGCGCCTGGGCGGTGGCGCGGCGCATGTCCACGCCAGCGACACGCAGCGTGCCGGACGAGGCGGGCAGCAGACCGCAAAGCATGCGAAAAGTGGTTGTTTTGCCCGCACCGTTGGCGCCGAGCAGACCAAAAATCTGACCTTTACGGACCATGAAGGTGTTGCCTTTGACGGCCTCGAAGTTACCGAAGCGTTTGCGGAGGTCGCGAACTTCAATGATGATTTCCGCGTCCTGATCCGCCACTGTCGCGGCGGGTGCGGCCTCGTCCGGCATTTCGGCCGTGCCCAGGAGATCCACAAAGGCATCCTCGAAGGTCGGCGTCTCGGCTTGCCAGCGCTCTCCGGGGGCGGCTTCGACGGACGGTCCCTGACAGAGCACCCGCACCCCCGCGGCGACGATGCGTGCGTCCTGAACGCCGGGACGGCGCTGCAGACTTTCCCGCAGTCGCCGTTTGTTCCCGGTGTCCTCCGTCACCCGGAAACAGCGGCCCTGCAGCGGTAGGCGAAAGGCCGCCAGGGTATCTTTTTTCAGCAGTTTGCCTTGGTGCAGCAGAATGATCTCATCGCAACGCTCGGCCTCATCAAAATAGGCGGTACTCATCAGCACGGTCACGCCCTGATCTTTGAGACCTTGGATGATGCCCCAGAGCTCCCGGCGGGCGATGGGGTCCACGCCCACGGTGGGTTCGTCAAGGAGAAGCAGGGGCGGCACCCGCAAGAGCGCGCAGGCGAGGCCGAGTTTTTGTTTCATACCGCCGGAGAGCGCGCCGGCACGTCGTGTCCCGAAGGGACCGAGGGCGGTCAGTCTGAACAGTTCCCGCTGCCGGGTCCGGGCAGCCTCCGCGCTGAGGCCCTGCAGGTCGGCATGGAGGTCGAGGTTCTCCTGCACCGTGAGGTCCTCATACAGACCGAATTGCTGCGGCATGTAGCCAATTTCGGCCTGGATCTTGGCGGCTCGGGCGCGGGTGTCGGCACCGAGAACCTGGATCGTGCCGACATCGGGCAGGAGCAAACCAGCAGCCAACCGCATGAGAGTGGTCTTGCCCGCACCATCGGGGCCGAGCAGTCCGGTGATGCTGCCCGCGGTGAGGCTCAGATCGAGCGCATCCAGGGCCCGCACCCGGGTTGCGCCGCGGGAGAAATGCTTGCCGACCTGGATGAAACGTAATGGGGAGGCAGCCATGGATCAGTTCCCGCAAGGGTGCGTAGGAGGGTTCCGCGGCGGATTATGGAGGAGAGGGATCTGGACGGTCACCGGCATTCCGAGGCGCAGTCGATGCCCCGGATTGCAGGCGTAAATGCGGACCCGATAGACCAGCTCCGTGCGTAGTTCCGTGGTCTGCACCGTCTTTGGGGTGAACTCCGCGGTGGGGGAGATGAAACCGACCCAGCCGGTGAACCGCCGGTCGGGAAAGGAATCGCTGTCGATGGTTGCTTTCATGCCCGGCCGTATCCGGCCCAGCGCCTTCTCGGGCAGGTAGGCGCGAACCCAGACGGGGTTGTCCAGAGCAAGGGTGAAGACGGGGGTCTGCGGGGAAACCATATCGCCGGGTTCCAGGATGCGGTCCTGGATAACGCCCCCTTCGGGGGCATAGAGGCGCGTGTCCGCCAGCGCCCGCCGGGCCAGCGCCAATGTGGCCTTGTCGGCCTGTAATTGATGCCGCGCTGCGGCGATCTCCTCCTGGCGCGGCCCCTTGATGGCCAAGGTCAGTGCCTGTTGGGCGTGATCGAGGTTGGCGCGCGCCGTTTTGAGGGCGGTAGCGGCATTGTCGAGGCTTTGCTCGGGCACATATCGGCGGGCGGCGAGGGCCTGTTGGCGCCGCCAGGTGACCTCGGCATTGCTCAGAGCGGCTTGGGCAGCGGCCACCTCGGCGCGGGCCTCGGCAATTTCTTCCGGGCGGGAACCCGCCAGCAGGCGGGCGAGCACCTGTTTTTGCGCAGCCACATCGGCGATATCCCTGTCCACGGCATCCCGAAAACGCACAGGATCGATCTCCGCCAGCAATTGCCCTTTCCGGACCCGATCGCCCTCCTGCACCTTGAGGTCGAGGAGGCGGCCGTTGTCATCCAGGGCCGTTTGGACTTGGCGGATATCGATATCGCCATAAAGGGTGAGCAGGTTTTCCGGGGTGCGGGTCCGGCCCCAAAAAAAGTAGCCGGTGACGCCGACGGTGACGAGTAGCGGGACCAGTACCAGTATGTACTTCTTTTTGGGCATGGCTGGTCTCCAGCGGGGATGACGGTTATCTCAGGAGCCCTGGTTTTTTTTCAGCAACGTGTCGACGGATTCCAGATCCGCCATGTCAATTTGACCGGCGGCGGCCTTGAGTTGTACGCGAGCAATGACCTGGTTGTAGAACGCGACATTATAGTCCTGTTCAGCGCGGATGTAATCCGTGGCGGTCTGCAGCAGATCGATGATGGAGCGCGTGCCGACTTCATAGCCCTTGCGGGTGCCTTCCAACGAGACCTTGGCGGAAACGAGCGTTTCTTTGGCGGCGCGCAACTGCGCGACGCTATCCTTGAGGTTGAGGAAAGCCGTCTGGGTATTGAGGGTGACTTCATCGCGGATGTCGGCGACATGGTCGATGCTGGCTACTGTTCGAGCCCGTGCCTGTTGCACGGCGGCGGAGGTGTGTCCCCCCGTATAAATCGGCATCGAGAGGTTGAGGCTCACCCCCGCCTGGTTGATGTCCACCCCGGGGAAGGGATTACCCAGGGAGTGCTGTGCGATACCTTGCAGATTCACTATCGGCCAGCGCGCACGGCGATTGTATTCGACCTGATCCTGTGCCACCCGCAGTTGCGCCTCCGCCTGATGAATCAACGGTTGATCTTTGGTGGCGCTCCGCACCCAGCTATGCATGTTGTCGGGCTGTGGACCCATGGCTTCATAATGGCCGAGATTATCGAGCATGCCGATAGGGTGGTGGGTGAGGCGCTGCAGGCGATGCCGGGCGATCGCGACGCCGTTGCGCGCCTTGATCAGGTCGGCCTGGGCGGCATCGACACGGGCTTGCGCCTCACGCACGGCGATAATGTCTCCCGTACCAATTTTCAGGGTGGCTTCCGTTTGCCGATAGATGCTTTCCAGCAGTTTCTTTTGTTTGTGCGCGACATGTTCCTGGGCTTGCGCCTCCAGCACCCCGAAGTAGGCTTGCGTGACTTGCAAGGCGAGTTGTTGTTCGGTATAGGTCAACAGGGCCGCACTGGCCTGAATACGGGCACCGGCTTGTTTCAGCGCCGTCCATGCCTGCCCGTCAAAGATCGACTGGGTGATGCTGACGCTATAATTGTCGGACAGGTAAGCGCGATCAATGGACCCCGCCCCAAAGCCGGTGATGCTCGCGGTATTGAATCCTACCCCGGCGCCGATTCCGGCGTGGGGCATCAAGGCGGAGCGTGCCAGGGGCTTGTCTTGCATCTGTGCGGAGAGTTCGGCACGCGCCTGCGCCAATGCGGGATCGGTGTTGAAGGCTTGCTGGTAAGTGGTGATGAGGTTTTCAGCCCAAGCGGACGTGGTACCCAGGATCATCGCCGCGATGAGCAGCGGAAGACGTGGGGAGAGACAAGCTACGCGCATGGGACGACCCTGTTGTGACGGCAAGCTCGTACCTAAGATACCGACCGATCGGTCAGCGGTCAAGGGGCATCCGGATGACGGCCTTGAAGGGGACGCCGGGAAATGGGCAAAATGGCCACCCTGTATATAGTCAGGTCCCCTTTTTCTGTGGAGTTCATAGTGCCTACGTCCTCCCCACCCACCCTGACCCGGTGCGCCATACCCTATCCGGTGGATGTGGCCACCGTGTTTGCGTCACTGGCAGATACGCCATGGTCGTTTTTTTTGGACAGCAGCGCGCAATCCTCGGCGCAGGGGCGATATAGCATCGTGGTGACGGCGCCGCGACAATGTCTGTGGCAGGAGGCGGGGCAAGTCTGGGTGGCGGATGGGGATGGTCCGGCGCGCCCCTCCACACAGCCACTGTGGGCAATGTTGCGGGAGGCGGTTGACGCACTGCCTGATATTTCCGTCTGTCCAATCGAACTGCCCTTTTTGGCGGGGGGGGTGGGTTATCTGACCTACGACTTCGGGTTGGCGGGGCAGGGTGTTTCGGCCCCTGCCGCGCAGACCCTCCCGGAAGCGGCCTTCGGTATCTACGATACCGCGCTTCTGGTCGATCACCACGCGCGCGAGGCTTGGCTCTGTGCCCCGGAAGATCATATCACGCGGCGGCTTGCGGAGTGGCAGCCACGCTTGGCTGGGGTGGCCGCCGATCCCCCTGGGCGAGTTTTTCAGGTGCGAGGACCCGTACGGCCCACCTGGAGTAGGGCCGAGTATGCCGCGGCTTTTGATAGCGTGCAGACGTATATCCGGGCCGGTGATTGTTATCAGGTGAATCTGGCCCAGCCCTTTACGGTTCCATACTCGGGATCACCTTGGCTCTTGTATCAAAGCTTACGGGCGGCCAACCCGGCGCCTTTCTCTGCATATTTATCGCTACCGCAGGGAGCCGTGCTGAGTTTTTCTCCAGAACGTCTGTTGCGGGTGCAGGACGATCGATTGCAGGTCCGGCCCATTAAGGGAACACGCCCCCGTTTGGAGGACCCGCAAGAAGATTTGCGAATGGCGCAGACACTGTTGCGCAGTCCCAAGGATCGCGCCGAGAATGTGATGATTGTCGATCTGCTCCGCAATGATCTCGGACGGGTGGCCGCGACCGGTACGGTGCGGGTGCCACAGCTCTGCGCGCTGGAGTCTTACGCTCACGTGCATCATCTGGTCAGCGTGGTGGAAGCGCGGTTGGCCCTTGGGCAGGATGCCTTGCATGCTCTGGATGCTTGTTTTCCGGGGGGGTCCATTACCGGGGCGCCGAAACGCCGGTCCATGGAGATTATCGCGGAATTGGAGGCTGGGCCGCGTGGGCTGTATTGTGGAAGTATCGGCTATCTGGATCGGCGGGGCGGCTTGGATATGAATATCGCGATCCGCAGTATGACGGCGGTGCAGGGGGAACTACGCTTTTGCGCGGGCGGGGGTGTCGTGGCGGATTCCGACCCGGCGGCGGAATATCAGGAGACCCTGGACAAGGTGGCCATCTTTCATACGGTCCTTGCGGAATGGATGAAGAGGGGGTGACCAGGGCATTTGTCAGCGTGGCCGGATTTGTCATAGAGTCGCTGCCAGTTATGATTGCAAAAAGCTGAACATGTCCGAAGAAAATCCCAAAGCAGGCGTGGTGTCCTCCTCGTCACCCCAAAAGCGGCGCACCCATTGGCAATTATTGCTGCAGGTCGTGTTCACGGTCGGCATTCTGCTCTGGCTGTTGCATGACACCCACTGGCAAACGCTGGCCCGGCGTTTTGCCGAACTGCGTCCGTTCTGGTTTCTGGCGGCCGTGTTGTCCTACGCGGCGAATCTCTCGGTGTCCGCCATACGCTGGCGGATCATTCTCCTGGCCATGGAACGGTCCGCGCCCATGCTTTGGTTACTGCGGCTCAACTGGGTGGGTGCCTACTTCAACCAAGTGTTGCCCGGTTCGGTATCGGGGGACGTGGTCCGCGCCTGGTACACCCGTCACCAGACCCACTCCATGCCGTTGGCGCTGGCGGCGGTGTTCGGAGACCGCTTCATGGGTCTGGGCGCGCTCGTCGCTATCGCGGCTGTGGCTTTTCTGCTGGATGGCGCGAGGGCCGGTCTGCTGCCGCAGATGGGGTGGACGATTGGGATGCTGGTTTTTGCCTATATCCTGATCGTGTTTTTGATTTTGACGCCCTGGCTCAACTTTCTGGGAAGAGTTGCCGGTAGGCTGGGTGAGAAGCTACACGATATCCGGTTGGGCATGGGGGCGTTACTGCGGCATCGTTTGATCCTCGTCGGTACGATCCTGCTTTCTTTTGTGGTGCAATTTTTTTCCATCCTGACCTTCTGGCTGCTGGCCCACGCCTTGGGTGAGGCCCCCGATGCCGTGGCGGTTTGGGTGGTCTGGCCGGTGGTCAGTCTCTTCCTCGCGCTACCGATTTCTTTTGCGGGTTGGGGGTTGCGCGAGGGGCTCATGGTTTTTTACTTGTCCTACCTGCACATGGGCCACGACCAGGCCTTGGCGCTCTCGCTTCTGCTCGGCTTTACGGTTGTGCTGACCAGTCTGCCGGGCGCGCTGCTCTGGATT
>JAKCBU010000031.1 GCA_021839095.1 Pseudomonadota bacterium
CTCCCGCCCACCAACCACAGGTCATGACGCCGCGCCTGCGCCGCCAACCAGGACTGGATCGGTCCGTCCCCCTCTGCCTCCATGATCGTCAGCTTGGCTTTTTCGTCGCGTCCCATCAAGGCAAAATTTTCCGGCAAAAGCGCCAGACGTGCGCCCTCCGCCGCCGCCTGTCCCAGCAGGGACCCGGCACGGGCGAGGTTCTCCGCCAGCACATCCGAGGACACCATCTGCACCACGGCCACTTGGGTTTTCATGCTCATCAGCCCTCCCCGGTCCCAGCGGGCATGCTGACCTGGCGCACCATAGGATGCTTCCAAGAGCCCTCTACCCGATAGTTCAATTCTAGCACCTTGCCTGATTTTCCGAAGAAGACGCGGCCCAACACCGGAAAATGTCCGAGCAGCAAATCCATGCTTTGGAGAGGATAGACCCGCAGCGCCATATTCAGGGTGCGATCCACCAGGTTGGCGTCACCACTGCCGCGCATCTCCAATGCGCTGGACTGGAGCAGCAGATCGCGGGTATGGGCCAGCCCGTCCCGGAACTGGACGTCGGCGGAAAGTTTGGAAAAGAACAATCCACTGCCAAAAAGCGGACGGTAGTCAAAGGTGAGGAGATCCTCAAGCAACGTGGTGGGGTTCAGAAAAACCAGCCAGGAGATATCTGTGCCGAGTTTCCCGAGGCGGCCCCGCCACAGGGTCGATTGTACACGTCCGCCGAGATGCCTCGGCGAAAAATCCCAGGGCGCGCCGGGCCAGGACAACACACCCCGATAGTCGGCACGGCCGTATTCCAGGCTGTCCATACCGATATCATGCAGCGCCGGGGCGATGTTCCTGCTGCGTACGCTCCCCTGAAAGGTCGATCGTCCCGCCCCGGCACCCTGCCAGGTCCCCTTGAGATGCCATCGACTGCCCGCCCAGTCGCCCTTGAGCGTGGGGAAATCCCAGCCGGTGGCCGATCGCACACCTTCCAGCAGAACGTCATGCACCTGATGTCCATGCCAATCGAGTTGCGCGACGCGGGTCCCCAGTATCAGCGGATCACCTCCCGCCCCCCCCAACACTTGCGAGAGGACCGGAGCGGATGACACGCCCGGTGACGGCGCGGCGATACGCAATTTCTGGATATCCAGGCGTAAGCGGGCGGGGTTCTCCGGTGACATCGCGCGTTGATAGCGCAAGACGCCCGCCAACTGCGGGCTGGTCAGTCGCATGTGTAGTTTCCGCGCCGCCAACATGCCGTGCATCCGCACATCCGGCCAGTTCTGCGCCAGAAAAAGCAGGTGTTGCCAGCGCAGGTCGAAACGGATGTCCGGCCACGCTCCAGGGCCCTGATGATCCCCTTTCAACAGGGTCAGCCACCGGGCCATCGGGAGTGTATTCCCGCTCCCTTGGATGGTGAATCCGTTACGCGGTAACGGTGGAGGAACTCCTCCTCCCAGACGGACGGCTCCGGCCTGCCAGCGCCAAGCCGAGCCCTCCCGGCGCCACGCCAGGACACCGGACCCCGGGGGCAGCCTGAAATCCACTTGCAGGCTGTGTGCAAGATCGCCTTGACCCTGCACGTTCAGGTTGACGCTCTGGCCTGGCGCCCATCCCAAGGGCGCGGGCAACGCGCTGTGGACGTGTCGCAGGTCGGCATTCGCCTCGAAATGCAGAACGCCGTTCCACAGGGTGGCGCTTCCCTGATACGGCGCCATACCGCTCAGCGCGGCGCGCCAGCGCTCCGCTACCGGCAGTTCCGCAGCCTGCACATCTCCCTGCAACGCCACCGCCAGGCGCGGTTGTGTTTCCAAATGACCGGCCTGCAAACTCACCTGCAGGGGGCCACCGGCAAAAACACCTTTCAGCGTGCTGGCCCGAATCTCATCCCGTTGGAAATGGAGCGGCCCCCGCACATTCGTCGCTTGCCAGGCGTTCCAGCCGATGCCGGCCCGATTCAGGACGAGATTACCCGTCACCTGGGTCTTTTCACCCCCGAGGGGGATACTCAGGGCCAGGTGCAGTTGTCCCTGGCCGGACAGGCGCAGAGGCGCTTTCGCCATGGCCTTGCCCCGTAACACCGGTGTTTTCCGCAAAAAGGGCAGCAACTTGTCCAGTGGTACCGGGGTCTCCAGTTTGACCTGGAGAGGCGAGGTATGTTGCGCAAAGGGCGCGTCGATCTCAGCACTGGCGGAGGCTACCGGCACGCCGAGAATGTCGCCCTCGCGGCTACGAACGGAAAGTCTCCGCCCTGTCCAGAGCAATTGCGCATTTACCCGCGTAGCCACTGGCCAGCGTGGCGCATAACGCAGCGTCACCCCGCGGAAATCCGCGTCCAGGGAGAAGTGTTCGCCTGGCACATCACGCGGAAGGTGCTGCCACGATCCTCGCCAGTCGAGTTGCGCACGGTGCAGGGTTCCCGCCTGAAAAGCCTGAAGCAACCAGTGTCGCAGGGCCGGCTTGATCCCTGTCTGGGGTACGAAATCAGCGAGGGTGGTCGCGGGCATGCCGGCAAGTTGCGCTTGTAGCCGCATTTGCCGACCCCGCACGGCCAAGGTTGCGCGGACATGGTCCGGCCCCTGCAACGAAATCTGATTGGCCTGGAGAGACCAGTCGGCACCGATTTTTTGGGCGTGGATCTGTGCCGACACGCCCTGCAGATTCAGGGGCGCGGCGAAACGCTGCGGCCAATCCAGAATCAGCCGGGGACTGGCCAGATGCAAGCGCAGATCGTCCGGGCGTAGCACGAGATCGCCGCTGAGGCCCCGCATCCCCAGCCATGGACCATGGGGTGAAACACCGATGCCTTGAAGCCTGGTCTGCAACCGCCACACCGCCGGCTGGTTTCCCGCACTCCGCCAACGGAAGTGCAGATTCCGGAGGGTCCCCCGCCACGTTTGCCCAGGTATCCAACGAAGCCGCTCGGGCAACGCCTGCGCTGGCAGGCTCCGCAGCAGGACGGCCGGGAGACGCGGTGATCGTATCTGCCAGCGCAGGCGCTGCCCCCAGTTCAACCCCAGACTTACAGCCAGTGGACGGGCCGCCACCCCCCGCACGTCCGCGAGCCGCAAGATCCCGGAAGATCCCGTTCCACGCCAATCCAGACGACCCTGGAGTTGCGTCCACCGCGCACCATCCCACTCGGGCGCGTGCATGGTGAAGCGCCCGACCGCGACACGCGGCAGACCGTACCACCACTGTAAACGTCCATGGCTATCCAGGCTGCCCCTCAGCGCCGGCAAGCGCGGATCAACACGGTGCAACCAGGCCAGGGGCAACCCCTGCGCCACCCAGTGACCACTGCCCGAGGAGCGTCCCGGTGCAGTAAAGATACCGCGTACCGCACCCGTATAGCGCAATACACCCTGGGGGGACCAACGTAACCGCGCCCGCATGTGCGGACGCAAACCGCCGCTGCTCTGCCAGCGCACATGCAGCGGAACGGGGGTGGCATGCGGCTGGGACCGCCATTGCAGAACGAAGTGCCGGACATCCACCTGCGCCCAATCCAGATTCAGGGGCAGCGCCACCTTGGCTCGTCCCAGCGTCTGTCCGGCCACCCGCCAGCCACCTTCCGCCGCCGGTGTGACCGACACCTCCCCCCGTGCCACGCGAAAATCCCGTGCGACCAGCCTTCCCCACAGCAGGGGCAAGGCGAAGAGGCGCAGATGCACTCCCTGTAACACCAGTTCCGGATGTGCTGGCGTACCCACCCGCAGGGCGGCCAGTTCCAGAGACGGTCCCCAGTCCCAACCCAGATGCATTCCTTCCATCCGCACCGGCGCCCGCAAAGCGTGCGATAAGGACTGAGTGACATAAGGACGCAATCCATCCAAACGAGGCACCAGGAGGAGATAGAAAGCCACCGCCAGCAACACCAGTACGGTCGGCACGATGGCCAGCGACCATCCACCGACCCGGCGGAAAACAGCGAAAATCACGCGCAAACGCGGCACGACACGTTTCCCTTGAAGGCCAAGGACATCAGCCAACCCGTCCGGTCAATACCGGTAAACACCATGAAGTAATGTAACTGTGCTCCCTGCTCTGGTGATCTCTGCGAACCGCCTTGCCATGAAACCCGCCCAACCCGGCCGGCATCCGGCAAAATCCTAGCACAGGAAGACCATCGCCGTCTTATACGACCCGGCACTGGATAAGTTACACTCACTCGTAACCGCCAGAGGCAACCACCGCAAGGAGCGCAGCATGTCGGAATCTGAGCTGCCCACAGAGATCCTGCAGGCCATCCACCAGTTACCTGTAGATGCGGAAACCATCGGCGGATCGCTCGCCGCCACCTGGGCCGCCCTCACCGCCGAAGCCCAGGCCGAACTCCGCGCCCAGGGGGCGCCTTTTGCGAAACACTGGGTACATATTGCCTGCGCCAGCCCTTTCACGCGCCGGCTCCTGCAGCAGCACCCCCACCGGTTGCCGGGTCTCGCGCGCGGGAAGCGCAGCGTACTGGGCGACATCCACGCACTTTCCAGCGACGCCTTCCTCGCCGCGCTCCGCCAATACCGTAATGCCCGCATGACGGAAATCATCTGGCAGGACCGTCAATCCGCGGAACACTATCCGTATACCGTCGCCGCCTTGAGTGAATTGGCTGAAGTCTGCCTGCAACAGGCCCTCGACCATGGCACGGAAACCCTGCGCCGGCGCCACGGGATTCCCCGTAATGAGGCGGGTCAAGAGGTGCCCTTCACCGTCCTCGGTATGGGCAAGCTGGGTGGACGCGAACTGAACCTCTCCTCCGACATCGATCTCATCTTCTGCTTCGGTGAAGAAGGCGAGAGCGATGGCCCCATCCCGCTCGACAACGGTGAATATTTCCAGCGCCTGGGCCGTTGGTTGATTCGGGCCCTCGACCAGCGTACCGCCGACGGCTTCTGTTTCCGCGTCGACATGCGCCTGCGCCCCTTCGGGGATGCCGGCCCCCTCTGCATCTCCGCCGCCGCCATGGAGCAATATTATCAGGTCCACGGCCGCGGCTGGGAACGCTATGCCTTCATCAAGGCGCGCCCCGTGGCGGGCGACCTCGCCTTTGGCCGGTCCCTTCTCGACACGCTGCGGCCGTTCGTCTACCGGCGCTATCTGGACTACACCGCGCTCACCGAACTGCGCGAAGTGAAAATCCGCATGGATACGGAACAGGGTGGCCGCCATAACGACATCAAGAAAGGCCGCGGCGGCATTCGCGAAATCGAGTTCATCTGCCAATCCCTGCAGATCATCCACGGTGGCCGCCAACCCGCCCTGCGCAGCGCGAACACCCTGGACACCATCGCCGCCATCGCGCACGCCAAACTCCTGCCCACCGCCGATACCGACCTGCTGCGCCGCGCCTATCTCGTTTTGCGCGACACCGAGCATTGCCTGCAGATGGTCGACGATCAGCAGACCCAGCAATTGCCGCACACCGCACAGGAATGGCGCCGCCTCGCCTGCAGCATGGGCTTCGCCGAGGTATCGGCACTGCGCGATACCCTGGACAGCCTCCGCGCGCAAGTGCACGCCATCTTCCGGCGCATCCTGCTGACCACCCAGGATGTGGGGGCCAGGCCAGCGGACAGCAACGGTCAAAGGCTCTGGCAAAGCGCCCAGACGGGTGTTTTGGAAACGGTGCCCACCGATCTGCTCCGCGGTTTCGCCGACCCGCCAGCCGCATGGACCCGCCTCTGGCGCTTCGCGCATAGCCGCGATGTGGCCAGCCGACTCTCCACGGAGGGACAGCACCGTTTGCACCGTTTGCTCCCCCGCATACTCGATTTGTGCTCCGCTCAACCATCCGCGGACACCCTGCTGCAGCGTTTCCTGACCCTCATCGAGGCTATTCTTGGACGTGCCAACTACCTCGCCCTGCTCGCGGAGAATCCGCCCCACCTCGTCCGCATCGCGCAACTGCTGCACAGCCCCTGGCTGGCGCAGAGACTGGCCCGCTTCCCCATGCTCTTGGATGACCTCATCGGTGATCCCGCCGTCGACCCCACGCAGTGGCCGCAAGTCCTCGCCGCACAACTGCAGTTGGCGGAGGACATGGAGGAACGCATGGATGCCCTGCGCCGTTTCAAGAACGCCGAAATGATCCGCCTTGCCACCGCCTTCTGGACCGGCGACCTCTCCGTGGACGGCCTGCTCCCCCCACTCAGCGACCTCGCCCAACTCACCCTGCAAACCGCGCTGGCCTGGGCCAAGGCCGAGATGCAGCGCCGCCACGGCGAGGTCCGCGGCACGGATGGTCAAGCCGCTCCTTTCACGGTCATCGCCTTCGGCAAGCTGGGCGGGCGGGAAATGGGTTTCGCCTCCGATCTCGATCTGGTCTATCTCTACGATGCCTTCATCGACGCCGAAAGTGACGGCTCCACGCCTCTCCCGGCCCCCACCTGGTTTGCGCGGCTGGGGCAGCGGCTCATCCACATCCTCAGCACCCTCACCCGCGCCGGATCGCTGTATCAGATCGACATGCGCCTGCGTCCCAGCGGGCAATCCGGTCCTCTGGTCACCACGCTGGATGCGTTCGGCCGCTATCAGCGCGAGTCCGCCTGGACCTGGGAACATCAGGCCCTCACCCGCGCCCGCTGGGTGGCGGGCGACAGGACTCTCGGCGCGCGTTTTACCGCCTTGCGCGCGGAAATCCTCCGTCAGCCGCGCGATCCGGCACAACTGGCAGCCGATGTCCGACACATGCGTCAACGCATGTCCCAGGCCAAAATCATTCCCCAAGACGTCTTTCACCTCAAACTCAGTCCCGGCGGCCTCAC
Source organism: Pseudomonadota bacterium (assembly GCA_021839095.1). The sequence continues at coordinate 6,749 of JAKCBU010000031.1, forward strand.
AGATATCGAGTTTCTCGTGCAATTTGCTATGCTAGGGGCTTGCTCACAGCAGCCGGTCCTCTGCGAGGGCACGAGCACCGCTGCGGGAATCACCGCGCTGACGGAAGCGGGGGTCTGGGACAAGGCGCAAGCCGATGCCCTTTTGCATGCCTGGCAACTGTATCGCCGGGAGGAATGCCGGCGTTGGTTGAACCTGCAAGACAACGACGTTCCCGTCACGGAGGCCCCGCGTCAGGATACGTTGCAGGATGCGGCCCGCGCGGTGCGGGAAATGTGGCGAACACTCATTGGCAGTTATACCGATTAAGGAGATGTGATGATGTCCATGGCGGAACGCGACGGTTTTATCTGGTTTGACGGCAAAATGGTCCCCTGGCGGGAGGCCACCGTCCATGGACTGACCCATAGCCTGCACTATGGCATGGGTTGTTTTGAGGGCGAACGCGCCTATGCCACCCCTCAGGGCGCCGCTATCTTCCGTCTGCCGGAACACACCAAACGGCTCTTCAACAGCGCCAAGATCCTGCAGATGGAGGTCCCCTTTACCCAGAACGAGATCAATGAGGCCACCAAGGAAGTCATCCGCGTCAACCGCTTGGAATCCGCCTACATCCGTCCCCTTCTCTTCTACGGTGCGGAAGGCATGGGTCTGTCGGCCAAAGGCCTCAAGGTTCACGCCCTGATCGCCGCCTGGAGCTGGGGCAGCTACCTGGGTCAGGAGGCCCTGGAAAGGGGCATCCGCGTCAAGGTCAGTTCCTTCAGCCGGCATCATGTCAACATACATCTGTGCAAGGCCAAGGCCACCGGCAACTACATGAACTCCATGCTCGCCCAGCGTGAAGCCTCCGCCTGCGGCTATGACGAAGCCTTGTTGCTGGATCGTGAAGGCTATGTCGCCGAAGGTTCCGGGGAAAACATTTTCATGGTCCGCGACGGAATACTCTATACCCCGACCCTGACCAGCGCCCTCGAAGGCATCACCCGCGACACCATCCTGAGTTTCGCCCGCGACGCCGGTCTCCCCATCGTCGAGAAGCCGCTGACCCGGGATGAGTTCTACATCGCCGACGAAGCCTTCTTTACCGGCACCGCCGCCGAAGTCACACCCATCCGCGAGATCGACAACCGGATCATCGGCGCGGGTCGCCGTGGCCCGGTTACCGAAATGCTGCAAAGCCGCTACTTCGACACGGTGGCCGGCCGCCACGACGACCACCCGGAATGGCTGCATCACGTAGACTGAAACCATGACCGAAAAAATAACCTGCTGCGACAAAAATTATACCGAGGTGACGGCCAAGGACCTCCCCCTCTACTGTCCCATGCCCGGCATGAGCCGCTGGAACGGACATCCCCGCGTCTTCCTCAAGATTGAAACGGCGGGAGAGGCGCGCTGTCCTTATTGTGGGACACTCTATGTGTTGCGGGGTGGAGCGGTGCAACAGGCGGCGGGACACTGAACCACTCCATGTCATGCTCCGCGGAAGCACCCTTACGCCGCCGACAACCACCGCAAAAAGGCTTCCGGCCCCAAATAGCCTTCCTGTTGCGCCACCGTTTTGCCACCGGCGTTCACGGCCACGAAGGCGGGGGGTCCGACCAGATGGTAACGCTTCAACAAGGCACGGCTGACGGCATCATTCTGCGTCACGTCCACGCGGATCAGCCTCCATCCCTGTAAAGCGGCCTCGACCCGCGGGTTGGCG
>JAKCBU010000032.1 GCA_021839095.1 Pseudomonadota bacterium
ATGAGCGGGTGGCCGTCTTGGCAGAGCGCTTACGTGACGCGGGAGCAGAGTGTTCGCCGGGCGCGGTGCTTTTGGGCGGCGGCGCTTTTTTTGCCGCGGCAGGTCTTTTCACCGCGACCGTGGTTCTGGTGGTCGCGGATTTTTTGGCGGCCTTCGTCGCCGTCTTCCGGGTGGTGGCCGTTTTCTTGGGGGGCGGCGCCCGTTTTTCGCGGGGCGGCGGCGGCGTATAGCCGGGGAGCATCGCGGCGATTTCCGTGTCACTGGCGTTTACCGGAAAGTGGAAGGCGCATTCGCTCTGCGGACAGGCCAGTTGCTCACCCAGTCGTTTGCCACTTTTTTCGATCATGATCGGCCAGGCGCAGCGCGGACAGGGGCGCGCCACCGGCGGTCCCCAGACCGCGTAACTGCATTTGGGGTAGGTGTTGCAGGAGTAGAAACTTTTGCCGTAGCGGCTGCGCTTCTCCACGAGTTCGCCCTCGCCGCAGTAAGGGCAGGTAACGCCAGAGGATTTCGGCTGAGTCAACGGCTCGATGTGTTTGCACTCGGGATAGCCGCTGCAGGAAATGAAGCGGCCGTAACGCCCGGTTTTATAGACCAGCGGTTTCCCGCAGTCCGGACAGTCGCGACCCACCGGCTCGGCGGGTTCGCGCGGACCATCGACGGGGCGGGTGTAATTGCATTCAGGATAACCGGAACAGGCCACAAAACGCCCGTGGCGGCCGAGACGTAAGAACAAGGGCTTACCGCATTGCGGGCAGGCTTCGTCCAGGGCCTCGCTGGTGGCTTCGGTGCGACTGACATGGGCCTTTTCGTCGAGAAGCGCGCGGAAAGGACCCCAGAAGGCGCCGAGCACGGGTTGCCATTGCTTTTCGCCGCGCGAGATGGCGTCGAGCTCATCTTCCATATTGGCGGTGAAGCCGTAATCCACATACCGTTCAAAATGGTTGATGAGGAAACGACCGACCACCCGGCCGAGGTCGGTGGGGTGGAAGCGCCGCTGCTCGACGGCGACATATTCGCGATTCTGCAGGGTCTGGATAATGTTGGCATACGTGGAGGGACGGCCAATGCCGTGCGCTTCCAGGGTCTTGACCAGGGTCGCGTCGCTGTAGCGGGGCGGGGGTTCGGTGAAGTGCTGTTCGGGATCGATGCCGAGCACCTGAGGGGTGTCACCGGTATGGAGCGGCGGCAGGATGCGGTTGCCCTCCTCCTCCTCGCTGTCGTCCTTGCCTTCCTGATAGACGGCCATGAAGCCGGGGAAGGTGATGGTGGAGCCGTTGGCGCGCAACGTCCAGTGGGTGCCGGCGTCCATATCCACGGCGACCAGATCGAGGCGGGCCGGGGCCATCTGGCAGGCGACACTGCGTTTCCAGATCAGGTCATAGAGACGCCAGAGATCGTGTTCGAGTACGCCTTGCAGGGATTCCGGGGTGCGTGTGATGTCGGTGGGGCGGATGGCTTCGTGGGCCTCCTGGGCGTTTTTGGTTTTGGTCTTGTAGCGGCGCGGCGTTTCAGGGACGAACGCGCTGCCGTAATGGCCCTCGATAAACCCGCGGATGGAGGCGATGGCTTCTTCAGCCAGATTGACGGCGTCGGTACGCATATAGCTGATCAGGCCCACGGTTTCGTTGCCGACGTTGATGCCTTCGTAGAGTTGCTGAGCGACGCGCATGGTGCGGCTGGCGTTGAACCCGAGCTTGCGCGAGGCTTCTTGTTGTAAGGTCGAGGTGGTGAAAGGGGCGGCGGGCTGGCGTTGCCGGCTTTTACGCTCCACCTCGCGCACCCGCAGAGGCTGCTGGCGGAGATCCTCTGTCATCCCGCTGCGAATGGCCTCGGCCTGGTCGCTGTCAGGGATATCGAACTGTTCCAGTTTTCGGTGCTGCCATTGGGTCAGGCGCCCGCTGAAATCGTTCCCGTCTTGCCGCAGACGGCTGGAGATCGTCCAGTATTCGCGGCTGATGAAGGCTTCGATTTCCTCTTCACGCTCGCAGATCAAGCGCAGGGCGGCGCTTTGCACCCGGCCTGCGGAAAGCCCTGGGCGCACTTTGCGCCACAGCAGCGGCGACAGATTGAAGCCCACCAGATAATCAAGGGCGCGCCGCGCCTGTTGGGCGTTGACCAGATCCATGGCGATCCCGCGGGGCGCGGCGATGGCCTCCTGGACCGCTTTTTTGGTGATTTCGTGGAAAACGACCCGTTGCGCGGGCTTGTTGCCCAGCAGGTTGCGCTCACGCAAGAGCTCGACCAGGTGCCAGGAGATGGCCTCGCCTTCGCGGTCCGGGTCCGTGGCGAGCCAGAGCTTGTCGGCGTCGCGCAGGGCCCTGGCGATGGCGGCCACATGGCGCTCGTTGCGCTCGATGGCGGTGTAGCGCATGGAAAAATCGTGTTCGGTATCCACCGCGCCCTCTTTGGGCAGCAGATCGCGCACATGGCCGTAGGAGGCGAGCACCTGAAAATCCTCACCCAGATATTTCTGGATGGTCTTGGCCTTGGCGGGCGATTCGACGATGACGAGCTGGTGTGCCATGTGTCAGTGGAGAATCCGTGTGCCATCGGCACCGAGTAAGGCGTCCACCCAGAGGGCCTCAGGGCCGGGGTCGTTGGCCATGACCATGAAGGCGACCCAGTCGAGGGTTTCCAGGTCGGTGTCGTCCAGTTCGAGGGCCAGTAGACGATCGATGATGCGCTCGCGCACCGAACTGTTGATGACGCCCAGTCGTTCCCAGTCGTGGAGCTGGCCGCGGGCGGCCACGGAGAGGTTTCGCAGTTCATGGGGATGGTAGGCGCGCAGCGCGCGGGGACTGATGTCCTCTTGTTCTTCCACGGCAAAGCCTTCCATCCAGTCGAGGGCGCGCTGGATGTCGTCGTCGGGAAAGCCGACGGCGCGCAAATGCGCCTCGAGCATCTCGTCGTCTTCGTCGTCGAGGTGGTCGAGCAGATAGGTAATGATGTCGATGACGTCCTCCATGCCGGGACCTTAAGGAGCGGGGGGGAGGCGACAGAAGCGACCGCCGGGACAGGCCGCAAGGTATCCTTGTAATTCCATGTCCAAGAGGATGGCGGAAAGCTCGGTCAGCGTCAATCCGCAGCGGTTGGCGATCTGTTCGGGCGCGAGGGGGTCGAAATCCATGGCCGCCCAGACTTTGGCCTGTGTCGGATCCTCGGGCTGCCACTCCGTTGAGGGGGTCGCGGGACGATGGCTTTGCAGAGCCCCATAAAGAGGGCCGAGCTCGCTAAGGATGTCCGCCGCGCTTTCCACCAGCTTGGCGCCATCGCGGATGAGCCGATGCGGCCCGCGGGACAGGGGCGAGTGGATGGAGCCGGGGATGGCGAAGACTTCGCGGCCCTGTTCCATGGCCAACCGGGCGGTGATGAGTGAACCGCTGCCCTCCGCAGCCTCGACCACCAGCACGCCGAGGCTGAGACCGCTGATAATCCGGTTGCGGCGTGGGAACAAACCGCTGCGCGGAGCCGTATGGGGCGGCTGTTCGCTGAGGAGGAGCCCGTGCGTCGTGATAGAGCGGGCCAATTGCAGATGGCTGCGCGGGTAGATGAGATCGGCACCGGTGCCGAGTACGGCCACGGTGCCGCTGTCCAGGGCGCCGCGATGGGCGGCCGCATCGATCCCCAGCGCCAGACCGCTGCTGATGGTGAGGCCAGCCTCTCCCAGGCTGCGGGCGAAAGCTTCGGCGGTGGCCATGCCGGTGGCCGTGGGGCTGCGGCTGCCGACGATGGCGAGCATGGCTTGGCTCAGGCGGGCGCGTTGCCCGCGCAGGTACAGCAACAAGGGGGGATCGGGAATATGGCGCAGCAGCGGTGGGTAGTCGACATCCGTCCAGCGGCAGAGATCGGTGTCGGCGCTTTCCAGCCAACGTTGATCCGCTGGCGTCAGCAGGTCGGCCGGTTCCTTTTGCAAGGCGGCGATTTGCGCCACCTGCAGGCCGAGGCCCTGCAAGGCTTCGGCGCCCGTTTGAAAGCAGCGTTCCACCGTGCCGAAGCGCTCCAGCAGGGCGCGTTGGCGCACCGGGCCGAGGCCGGGAATACGGCTGAGGGCGAGCCAGATCCGGTCTGTCACCCGTTTCCTGTGGCGGGGTCGTTGGCCACCGCCGGACGGGGGTTGACCAGGCTGTCGCCCACCCGGATACCGCGCGTCGCCGTGGTGATTACCGCATAGGAGACCGTGGGGAAGATTCGGAACAACATGGCGGTGCCTACCTTCTGCGGGGGCAGGGCAAAAGGCTTGCCGGTCACGGCGTTCCTCGTTTCTCCGCCCGCCCGCTCGATCTGCAGCACATTACCGGCACTCAGGCCATCTTTGCGGCCCCGATCCACGATGATGATCTGGCCTACCAGGAGCTCCCGGTAGTCGCTCATCGTCGCAATAATATGGGCTTTCACCGGATGCTCCGGGGCGCTGGGGAAGTAGTGGGGTGTGCCGCCCGCCGTGGCGGGTATCAGACGGTCACCCAGCGAGATTTCTTTGCGTGCGCTGGTGATTTCAACGGCGGCATGCTTGCCGTTGCCGCGCACGATCGCGGTGCCGAGATCGTGGAGCGCGTAGCCAACCGGCTTTTCGACCCCGGGACGGCGCAGTTCCGGCCCCAGGGCGACGATGTTGTATCGAGAGCCGACGGCGGTCCGGGTGAGTCCCGCGGTATAGAGCTTGTCGCCCACCGAGAAGACGATATGGTGATCGGCGCTGGCGGCCAGATAGGGTAGCTTCTCGTAGGTTTTTTTGCTGGCGATGACCCCTGGCGTGCCGAGGAACGGCATGACTTCACCCTTGGCGACGGTGGGTAAAGGCGCGGTGGTCATCTGCGGGTGCAGTGAGATGACACGGAGTTCTGGCTGACCGTTGGCGCCGTGTATGATGACGATACGGTCGCCGGGGTAAATGAGGTTGGGGTTTTTTATGTAAGGATTCTTGCGCCAGATTCGTGGCCAGTCCCAGGGGTGTCGGAGAAAATGCGCGGCAATGCCCCACAGGGTGTCGCCGGATTTTACGGTATAGCTTTTTTCACTGCGCAGTTGCAGGCCGGTCGGCGCGGCCTGTGCCAATACCGGGGCCATGGCGCTGAGGCCGAGACAAAATAGGATGTTGCGCCAGATGTTCTTCTGCATGAATGATCTCCGCTGGACTTCCGCAGGGAATAGTATTAGTTCAAGATACGATTTTTGCCGAACTGCACATACGATTGGTGACGAAATGCCACTCCTGAAGATACTTGAATTCCCCGATGTCCGTCTCAAAGGCATGGCCAAGCCCATAATCCGTGTGGACAAACAGATCCAGCAACTGGCCGACGACATGGCCGAAACCATGTACAACGCCCCCGGAATTGGTTTGGCCGCGCCCCAGGTCGCCGCCGCCCAGCGCCTGATTGTCGTGGATGTTTCGGAAAACCGCAATGATCTGCTGATGTTGATCAATCCCGAGATCGTGGCGAGTACGGGCGAGGAGGAGATGAAAGAAGGCTGCCTCTCGGTCCCGGGGGTGCTGGAAACGGTGCGCCGCGCTGAACGGGTGACGATACGGGCGACCACCGTCCAGGGCAAGCCCATCGAACTGGAAGCCGATGGATTGCTCGCGGTTTGCCTCCAACACGAAATCGACCATCTCAATGGCACGCTCCTGGTCGATCATCTGTCACGTCTCAAGCAAAACCTGATTCGCCGCAAGGCCGAAAAGCGGGCACGGATCAGTGAGTAAACGGATCGTTTTTGCCGGTACGCCGGAGTTCGCGCGGGTTATTCTCCGTGATCTGCTGCAGGGGCCGGAAGAAATTGTCGGTGTGTTTACCCAGCCGGATCGTCCCGCGGGACGGGGCCGGGCATTGCAGGCCAGTCCGGTCAGGCAGGAAGCCTTGGCTGCGGGCATTCCCGTGTTTCAGCCGGAATCCTGCAAGACCGCTGAAGCCTTGCAACGGCTCCGCGATCTGGCGCCGGACCTGCTGATTGTGGTGGCCTATGGACAGATCCTGCCGCAGGCGATCCTGGATCTGCCGACGCGGGGTGCCATCAATGTCCACGCCAGTCTTTTACCCGCCTGGCGGGGGGCCGCGCCCATCGCCAGGGCCATCGCGGCGGGGGATGCGGAAAGTGGCATCTCTATCATGCAGATGGAAGCGGGATTGGATTCCGGACCGGTCCTGTGGACGGCGCGTGTGCCTATCGCTGCCGCCGATACCGCCGCCAGTCTCCAGGATCGTCTGGCGCAGCAGGGGGCCCTCGCCCTGCGAGAAGCCCTGGATCGGCTTTGGGCGGATCGCCTGGTTCCCGAGCCTCAGGATCCGGATCTGGCGACTTACGCCCGAAAGCTGAAAAAGGACGAGGCGCTGCTCGATTGGCACCAGCCTGCCGCGATTCTGGAGCGCTTGGTGCGGGCCTTCAATCCCAGCCCGATTGCGCATGCCCTGTTTCGTGGAAAGGGATTGCGGATCTGGCAGGCCCGGGTGGCAACGGGTCGCGGCGATGTTGCGCCGGGCCGTATCAGCGCTGTGGAAAGGGACGGGATAGTGGTGGCCTGCGGCGAGGATCAGTTGCAATTGCTGGCCGTACAGCCGGCAGGCAAGGGGGTGCTGAGCGGCAGCGATTTCGTGCGCGGCTATCGCCCCCAGCCGGGCGAACGGCTCGGATGACGGAGGCGCGACCGGGAGCCGGGCGGATAAGGAACGCGTCGTCCTCCGCAGGAGCCGGCAAAACTCCGGTGGGTGTGGCCGTGCGCCAGACAGCCGTGGCCGTTTTGCGCGAGGTCGATGCCGGGCAAACCGTTGACGCCGCTCTGCTGAGGGTGCCGCTCGGTGGTGCCGAGCGCGCCACTTTGCAATGGCTGGTCCTCGGCACCTTGCGCGAGTACCTGACGTTGCAGGCACTGGCCGGAAAGCTGCTGCGCAAGGACTGGCGCGAGGAAGACCATGTGTTGCGCTTCCTGCTGAGTTTGGCCCTCTTTGAGTTGCGTCATGGTCAGCGGCCCGCCTTCGCCGTGGTCGACGACTGGGTCGACATGACGGGCGTCGTGCAAAGAACCTGGGCACGAGGTCTGATCAATGCGGTGCTGCGCCGTTATCTGCGAGAGCGGGCAGCGCTGGATGCCGCCGTGGCCGACCCCGATTTCGGGCATCCGGCTTGGCTGGCGGCTCGGTTGCGCGCCGCCTATCCGCAAGATTGGCCAGCCATCGCCGCCGCCAACAATGCCATACCGCCCCTCTGGTTGCGGGTAAACACGCGGCGGATAGCAGCGAGCGCCTATCGCCGGTTGCTGGTCGAACAAGGTCTGGAGGCGGTGGGCGTGGCGTGGAGCGACGCCGCCTTGCGTTTACCCGCCAGCGTGCCGGTGGCGACTCTGCCGGGCTGGGCGGCGGGCTGGGTGGCGGTGCAGGACGGCGCCGCGCAATTGGCGGCCCATATTCTCGAGCCCCGGCCCGGGGAGCGGATATTGGATGCCTGTGCCGCGCCCGGTGGCAAGACGGCCCACCTGTGGGCGCTGGGGGCGACCTCCCTGGATGCGTTGGACCGTTCGGCGGAACGGTTGCAGCGGGTAGGCGAGGCGCTGGAACGTCAGGGCGTCGAGGCAAAGCTGATGGTGGCGGACGCCGCGGATACCGGCGCCTGGTGGGATGGTCGATACTATGACGCCATCCTCCTGGATGCCCCCTGTACCGGTACCGGCGTGATCCGCCGCCATCCCGACATCCGCCTGCGCCGCCACCCGGAAGACGTGGCGACGGCGGCGGCGCAGCAGGCGCGTCTGCTCGCAAGACTATGGCCCTGCCTGCGCCCCGGCGGCCGTCTGCTCTATGCCACTTGTTCGGTGCTGCCTGAGGAAAATGACGCGCAGATCGCCACCTTTCTCGGACGGCATCCCGATGCCCGCCACTCCGCCCATCCCCTGACCGGACAAACGTTGCCCGGACAGGGGGAGATGGATGGCTTCTATTACGCCTTGCTGGAGAAGGGGGCATGACCGCGGCGTCCGGGGGTGTGTTTCACGTGGAACAGGAGGTGTTCTCATTGCCGGACTATTGGAAATCGGAGTCGCCATGGATCGCCAGCGCACGTCTTTCCCACTGAAACACTGGTTGCGTGCGCTCAGCACCGGCACCATGACGGAACGGCAACGAACGGGGCCACGCTGGAGCGCGGGACTTCTGCTGGCGGCCATCGTCGTCTTTCTGGGGGTCGATTTTTTTACCAGCGCCGAGGGGCCGCTGAGCCATTATTTTGTGCCCATGCTGGTGATTTCCGCGGGTATCGTCCTTTTTCTGCTCATTCTGGTGCTGATGTCGGTGGTGGCGTTGCTGCTGCGTCTCCGGCGTGGAGAGGTGGGCAGTCAACTCGCTACGCGCTTGGTGGTGATCATCGCCCTGCTCAGTTTTCTGCCGGCCGCCATCGTCTTCGGTTTTTCCTGGCAGTATCTGAACCGGGGGGTGGATTCGTGG
>JAKCBU010000033.1 GCA_021839095.1 Pseudomonadota bacterium
TCTCTAATATCAAGATTTCCTGGAGCAAGAACCGGATGCCCAGATTCCGCGTAGCTGCAACGACCTATTACATGATTATTTGATAAACCGAACAATTCATCGTTGATGCGAAGAAGGACTCCCAACGTACCAACGCCAAGACTGCCCCCAAGACCAATAGAGCTTCCGCACGTTATTCTATTATTATGCACATAGTGATTTGGAGTGCCGATACTAGCAGGAGGCGTACCACCAACGTGCCCAATAGTTCCCTGCCGGTACTCTATACGGAATTCGTCTAATTGTGATGGCAAACTTTTTATTTGCTTCGCGGTAAATTTTTTATTTAGATAGGCTATAATAAGGCTTTCTTTTTGGTTAACGCTAATCGCGTGAACCTTTCTAGCATTGACCGCGCGACTTAAGGATGCGTCTAAATTTCCAAAGGTATCCTCAAAAAAATCTATGTACTCATCTTTCGTTGATATATCAGCAACCTGCGCGGCGGTGGCCGTTGGCGCAAGCCCATGTCGAGCAGCCCATACGCGAAACGCGGCGCCAGCATCAAAGATGTTCGATGTCATTACGGCTCCTAAAGTCGAGCTAATCTTGAAAAATTGATGCCCACACAAGAAAAAATTTGTCGTATTGGGCATCAATGTGAGTACTTCAAGCAATACACATCCACTATCTACTGTATAGACTATGCCCGATGCATGTTCAAGTTCTGCTGCGCACCGAAGAAGGATTTGAGGGAGGCGAACAACCCTCCACTCACACCACCTTCCATATCAGGGAGTTTGCTGGCCGTTTGATGGACCTTGGCGGCCTTCTCGGTCAACGCGGGGTCGGTCTTGCCGCCCTTCTTGTTCATATAAAATAGGGCGTCCTGGGCCTTGTCCACGCTGTCCTTGGCCTGGGCGTAATGGGCGGATAGATCAGGATTGTTTCGGAGCAGGGCATCGGCATAGAGCGCCTTGGCACGGGCGGGCATTCCCTGCAAGCCTTCCATCTTCTGATACTCCTGCACGGCGGGATGCCGGGCGATGGCGTCCAGATGGGCCTGCGCCCGGTCCATGTGGGCATGTGCCCGGTGCTGCCATTCCTCCGCGTCCGGCCCCTTGATGGCCTGAACCATGCTGCGCCCGGCGTTGGCCGTGTGCAGGAGCAACAAGGAAAGCAAGCCGATGTGTTGGTGAACGACTTGCTGCTGCCCATTCTGCTGCTGTGCGTTCTGCTTTTGCTCCGGCGTGTCGGGCTGCATCTTGGTTTCTTGCTTCGCTTCGGCTTGGGGCGCTGGCTGCACCCCGGCAGGGGGCTGCTCCCCGGCAGGGGGCAGGTCCAGCATATTCCGCAATTCGGCCAGACTGGAAAGCGTTTTGGGCGCTTCTACCGGCTGAGGAATATGGTTTTGCGCGATGTGATTTTTCAACTGATCGGCCAAGCCGGGTGTCAACGCCTGCCCGACCGGAACGGCATTACCATCCTGGTCGTGACGAAACACTCCAAAGCTCTGCGGGTCTTTTTCGTTGATTTTCCCATCCGCGCCCACTCCGGCCACAAAAAGCGGTTCGGTCGTCGGCGTGGCGTACCCCACCACGGCAGCCAATCGGTTGTGCGGGGACTCGTGCCCCTGATCCGGGCCGGTATAGAGCCGTTCCCGCAAGCCCTGATCGTTCAGGATTTCGAGACGCTGCCGCCAGTTGCCCGTGTCCTGGTTGTGCATGAGCACCCCGGTGCGCAACGTGTCGGGTGCGTCGGCGCGGCTGTAAAGCAGGGTCGCGCCTTCGGCCATCCCAGCAAGGTCGATGCCGCCCATGGGACTTGGAATTGGGGCGCGATCCGGTCCCAAAGGTTCCACCCTCTGCTCCCCCCCTATCGCGGCTCCCCTTCCGGCCAGTTCTTCCAGGCTTTTGGCTCCCTTGGCTCCGCCAATGGTTTCCGTAGGTTCGTCGATGATCCGAATGTTCCCGTCCATCTTCCTTGCTTCTACCGCATATTCCGCTGCCATCGTGACTCTCCCGTTCGGTTGTACCTGCCAGGTGGTGCCGATTTTCGGCATCACCCTGGCAGAACCTCACGAAAAGGAGATAGCGATGGCTGTCGTGGCTCCCTGGCGTACCCAATGGTGGGAATCCCGCCCCAAGCCGGATCAGGTGGAATCCTGGACCATCCGCGACCCGGAACTCCAACAGGTGGACGGCTTTCGCATCCTGCAAGACCTGCTGAACCAGTCGGCCCCGCCTCACGATGCCCTGTCCTGGGCGCGAACCCTGATCTATCTGCCGGTCCTCGATGCGCTACCCATGATGGAGAAGCACCCGCCCCTACCCGAAGCCTTCCCGCAACTCAATGAGCGGGAGCGCAACGTCCTCCAGACCCGGATTCAGGCGTTGCTCTGGACCAAAGTGCTGCACATGGGGAAAAAACATGCCTGAATGGGTGCCGCGCAAAACCGGCATCACCCTGGTAGAGACCCTTGATCCCGGAGATCCACCATGGCCGATACCAGCGAAGCACACAGAGAACTCTTGAGCGCCGTGCTGCGCCAAGCCATCGAGGAATCGCGCCGACCGACTCAGGCCGGGCACTCTGCTCGCCTGTGGCTGACACAATCTCCCGTAGCCCCCGCGCTTATTTCGTCCTGCTGGATATGAACCCCGACGAAGCGATCCGCCGTCTGGCCGCCTGAGCGCGAAAAATCGGCACCACCCTGGTGAAACCACACACTCAGGAGACTGCCATGTTGAACGCTTTGCTTCCCATCCAGACAACTGCTCTGGCCGACGAAGCCGTGCCCACCATCAATGCCCGCGACCTCCATGCTTTCCTTGGGGTGGGCAAACACTTTTCGACCTGGATCAAGGATAGGCTTGCCAAGATTGGTTTTGTTGAAGGACAAGACTATGTTTCTTTTGAAGGTTTGAGATCCCCCGTTTCGGGGAGCGCAAAAGCTCGCCCTCAGAAAACCATCGAATATCATCTCACCCTCGACACAGCCAAACACCTCGCCATGTTGGAACGCACCCCCAAGGGGCACGAGGCTCGGCAATACTTCATCGCCTGTGAGAAGGAATATCGGCGGCTGCGGGATCAGCCCCCGGTGCAGCCAGCTAGCCAGCCCACCTTGAGCGAGCGGTATCTGAACGGCCTGCCCCATGAAACCGTGCTGGCCGAGTTCAAGCTGCTCATCGAACTCAACCGATTCAGTCCCGGCATGGACGCCAATCAAGCCTTCCTGGGGGCGGTTGGGCAAATGGAAATGATGGGCGTGCAATTACGTCCCCTGCTGGCTCCCCAGGCTTTGGCCCTGGAGTCGCCCCATCGTTGCGCCGAACTGCGGCCTACGGACATCGCCCGGCGCTTCGGCATCCTGCGCCGGGACGGCAAGGAAGATGCCGCCGCCGTCAACCGGCTCTTGGCCGACCTGGGCTATCAGACGCGCACGGCCAGAGAAACACTGGCCTGGACGCCTACGGAGAAAGGCTGGCCCTTCGCCGTGGTCAAGGACGTGCCACGCGCCACGGTGCAAGGCGGGCGGCCCGTCCGGCAACTCTTTTAGAAGGATGGTCTGCTGGAGTGCGTCGCCCCTGTCCTCACCCGCCTGGGTGCTCAACGCATGATCGCCACCAGCGATCAATTTTCACTGAGTTTGCAGTAGACCGCGAAAAATCGGCACCACCCAGGTAGTCAACCCATTCAGGAGATTGCACCCATGGACTACCACACTCCCTTTCTGACCGGCGAACTGGCCGAAGACACCGGCATTCGCCTGGATGCAGCCGAGAACGATCAGGACGCCAAGCCCGTAGCCGAAGTGGATGAGCACGGCAACCTGCTCGATGACCAGGGCCGGATTCTGGAGATCGGTCATGACGACTGAAAAGAAAACGGCGGCGGAGATCGTCGCGGAGCAAATCATCGACATGATTCACGATCCGTCCGGGGTGCCCTCCTGGCGCAAGCCGTGGACGCCGCCGCCCGGCCCGCGTCAGCCGGTCAACGCCTCGACCGAAAAAAACTATCGCGGAGCCAACGCCATGGTTATGGCCTTTGGCAGATTTTGCGGACAACCAACGGTTTTTGCCACCTTCAATCAGTGGAAAGACCTGGGCGAAAAGGAAGGACTGAACCTGTTCGTCAAAAAGGGGGAGAAAAGCACCCCCATTCTGGTGCCCATTCTCAAGAAGGATGAAGAACATCTGGACGCAAACGGCGATCCGAAGCAGCGGCTCGTCGGCACCAAGCTGGCTTTCGGCTTTCACGTTTCCCAGATCACGGACGGCGAAGCCTTCTTTGAACGCAAGTATGGGGCCATTCCGGCTCCGCGATGGGACATGGATACCATCTGGCCGGTACTCAAGGAGCGTATCGGGCAAATCGCACCGCTGACCATGACCGCATCGGACAGGGCTTTTTATCGGCACGGCTCCCATGAGATTTTCCTGCCGCAACCGGGCCAATTCGCGTCCGAGGCGGGATTCTATGGCACGGTGCTGCACGAACTCACCCACGCCACCGAACAACAGGACGAGGCGTTTCAAAACTCGATCAAGACCAACAAGCTCATTGGAAAGGACGAATACGCTTACTGTGAATTGCGGGCGGAATTGGGATCGCTGCTGCTCGCCCAGACCATGGGCCTACCCACGGAAGTCACGGAAGCGGCGTCCTACATCGAGGGGTGGGGCTTGAAGCATTTTGCCGAAGCCCACAAGGCGATGATCCTGCAAGCAGCCAACTACGCGCAGAACGCCGTGGACATCGTTTGCACCCCGGAGTTCATGCTGGCCTTGCAGGAACGCCGCAACGCGGCGATTTCCGGCACTCTCGCGGCACCACATCCCCAGGGTTGCACCCCGGCAGGGGGCGACCTGTCCATCACGCCCGCCGACCTGGACGCCGGGAAACGCTACACCTTCACGTCCGATCCGGGGCACGGCTGGCTGGTGGTTCCCACGTCCGACATCGCCCAACTGGGTATCGCCCAGGACATCAGCATTTGCTCCTATCTGTCGCCACGCGGCGGCAAAGCCTATCTGGAGGAAGATTGCGACGCGCCCCGGTTCGTGACCGCCTACGCGGAGCATTACGGCATAGATGAAGATGCGCTTTGGAAGAAGATCGCCATCACCAACAACATCGACCGGCAAGCCACCTGCCGCTCCTATGACCACTTCGATCCCGAGCGGATTCCAGGCCCATCCGTTCCGGCACATCAGGAAACCTTCGCCCTTGGGAGTCATCCATGAAGAAAATGACCTTTACCCTGTGCATCGCTCTCCTGGCCGCGCCGGTGGCGGCTGCCGCCGCGCCCTGCGATCCAAGTTGCCCGACCTGCCAGAACGCCATCAACACCTTCCAGAAGCAGGCGCAGGAAACCCTCGCCGTCGCAACGCCGCCGAATCCCCAAAACGAGGTCAATAGCGATACCTGCCTGGGTAATGCGCTCAACTTTTCCCTAAGCGATATGTTTCCCTCCAGCGTGTCGAGCCTCATTCAACAACTGGAAAAAGAGGTCTTTCAGGCGGCTTGCAGCGCGGCCAGCAGCGCGATCAGCAATACGGTATCCAAGGGAAACAGTTTGCTGAATTTCAATCTGCCCGCCAACGAGTTCTCTCAACTGACGGGCATGAGCAGCTTCAATCCGGTGCAGATTACCAGCAACAGCGGTGGCAGTTCGGGCATCACTTTCCAGAACAGCAGCCCGAATATCTGGAGCAACGCAGCCACTACCGCCGTCAGCAACGGGACCGGGGAAGCCGCCAGTCAGGTCAACAACTGGTACAACAATGTCTTGCCATAAGGAATTTGCCATGTGGAAAAAAACGCTTTTTCTGGCGGTCGCCCTGGCGTTGAGCAATTCGGCCTGGGCTTTGGGGGAACAGCCGCAATCGCAGCCGATTGGGCCGGGAACCATGGTTGTTCCCGTAACCGGGTACTGCGCTGGTGGTTACTCCCAGGGGCAGGTCGCCACCCCGCAAAACATCAACGCCGCCGAGAGCGGCATCGTCAATGCGCTGGACATCATCTACTTCGATAATTGGGTGCCGCTGTTCGAGGCTGCGCAATCGAAGAATAACTCGGTGCGCAAGGATTTGACCCAGGGATTGGCGCTGGACGTGAATACGGCCATGCAGAAGATCGAACAGGCCAAGGTTCGCGCCAATACTTATGCCGATGAACAGACCCCGCCCGGTATGCCCTGCGGCGCGGACGGTTGCACCGGCCAGCAAATGATGAGTTCGATCATCGCAGGTAGTAGTGGGGTGATGGGGTCCGCCAATCCCATCAGTGGCGCGGCGGCCCAGGTCAACTCCACCAACGAGGCCGTAACCACCCCGCAAGACGCGTTCGGGGCCATCGTGACCTATCAGGCCCAATGCGGCAAATTCGCTTCGCAGGCGGAGATTACGGCGGGCGTCTGTCCGGGGGCCACAGTGAGCGTCAAACCCAACGCCGATCTGGATGGAAGCACCCTGCTTTCGGTGCCGAGCACGGCCAATAACGAGGCGCATCCCAAATTGGACGCCCAGGCGCGGGCGGCATTGGTCCATAACCTGACGGATACCATGCTGGTCGCCAAGCTCAAGAAACCCAACTACAAGACCGTCGAGGGCGAGACGGAGGCCGGACTGCAAATGTCGATGCAGGCCCGCCTGAATCTGGCCCGCACGGTGCTTTCCCAGGTGGAGGCCATGAAAGCTCCCATTACGGGTTTTGGACCGCAGGTGCAAAAGACGCTCAACAAGTCCTTGGGGGGGACGCCGCCCATCGCCTCCAACGCTTCACTGGATCAGGCGTTGGCCTGGGAGGACAAGGCCACTTACGGCAACCCGAAGTGGTACGTCAAGCTGCAAACCCTGCATAAAGCGGCCATTCAGAAACAGATGGTGCTCATGCAGGCCCAGGAGTTGCAGTACCAGTATCTTGCCTTCCGGGAGCGCACCAATATCGAGGCGTTGATGGCCACCCTGGTCGCCCAACAGACGCAACAGGTCATGCGCAAGGAAGTCCAAAATCAGGGTACCAATGCTGCGCAATAAGGAGGGTGCCATGCGACCATTATTGCGCAGTCTCCTGCTGGCGTTGATCGTTGCACCGGGAACCGCCTGTGCCACCGGATTTACTACCGGCCTGAATGATCTGTATTTCGATCATTGGGTGCCTTTGTTCGAGGCGGCGCAAGCGAAGGACAACGCCGTGCGCAAGGACTTGACCGAAGGATTGGCCCTGGACTTCAACACGGCGGGCCAGAAGGTTCTACAGGCCAACGCGCGCGGCCAGACCTACGCCGACGAACAGGCCCCTCCGGGGATGCCCTGCGGGGCCAATGGCTGCACCGGGCAGCAAAGCCTTTCTGCGGTCATCGCCGGAAGTGAGGGGGTAATGGGAAGCGGCAACCCTGTCAGTGGCAACGCGGCCCAGGCCAGTCGCGCCGACCGGGCCATCACGACTCCCCAGGGGGCCTTTGGGGCCATCGTGACTTATCAGGCCCATTGCGGCCAGTTCGCGTCCCAGGCGGAGATCCAGGCAGGCGTATGCCCGTCTGCAACGGCCAGTCCAAAGCCCAATGCCGATCTCGACGGGTCTACGCTCCTGAGTGCCCCGAAAGTTGGCAGCGATCCGATTCATGCCAAGCTGGACGCCCAGGCACGAGCGGCCATCATTCACAACCTGACTGACACCATGCCGGTCGCCAAACTCAAGAAACCCAATTACGGGACCGTGACGGGAGAAACCGGGGCCGGACTGCAAATGTCCATGCAAGCGCGGATGAACGTCGCCCAGACCATCCTTTCGCAAGTGGCCGCGATGCGGGCGCCGATTGCCGGATTCGGGCCACAGATGCAAAAGACGTTGAGCAAGAATCTGGGGGGCGTCCCCGCCATTGCCAATAATGCCTCATTGGATCAGGCGTTGTCCTGGCAGGATCAGGCGACATACGGAAATCCCAAGTGGTACTTCAAGCTGCAAAGCCTGCATGGCGCATCGGTGGAAAAGCAACGGCTGCTCATGGTCGCGGAGAAATTGCAGCACGATTATTTACGGTTTCGCATGGAAACCAATGAGGAAACGGCGCTGGCCACCATGCTCGCTCAACAGACCCAGGAAGTCATGCGGCATGAAGTAGAGCGACAAGGAACTGATACCGCGCAGTAAAAATCGGCATAGGAGTTACCGCAATGAGCACAGTCTAAAGTCTGTCTTTTACCGTTTTGACCTGTTGGGATGGGCTTTTTTAGCCGCTGAAATAGTGATCGGTGCTCCGCTCTGGAGCCTTTTGCATATCGGGAGAGAATAATGGACACAAACGAAGCGTTGGCGAATCTGGAAGCTGC
>JAKCBU010000034.1 GCA_021839095.1 Pseudomonadota bacterium
TCTATGAGCTTGATCTGGACACGAATTTTACCATTGTGGCTTTCCACCCAAACCCAACTCTTGTCCTTGATGCCCATCTGCAGACCACGCTGGCGGTTCATGTACAGATAATTCTGGGCGATGATCTGGCGCAGCCACGCATTCTGACTATCCCAAGAGTGATACATCATCATGGGTCGCTGGTTGACGGCGAAGAAAGGGTATTCCCTCTTGTCGATACGCTGCTGCTCCAAAGGCTCATAAAATTCGGGCAACGGATCGAAGTAAGTCGCCAGGCGTTCGCGATCGATCGGATCCCTGGGCTGCGGTCCGTCGTAGAGCCCTTGCCCCGCCAGTCGAAAACGCTGGAGGGTCTCGGAATACAACTCGATGACGATGGGATCGGCGGTTGGATTAAAGCCGACACGCTGCGCGAGTTCCAGATAATCTTTGTTGGCGAAACGGTAAAACGCCATGGATTCCGGCAAGTGATACTTGAAGAATCCCTCATTCTCGATGTAGCGATCCCACTGGTTGGGATTAGGTTCACCCCGCAGATGGGTATTGCCGTCGGTGCCCCGCCAACCCGCCAAAAAGCCGATACCCGGCGCCCGTTCATAGTGGATGATGAAATCTTTGTAGCCGGTGAAACGCGGTTCACCATTCTCGTGAGTGAAGGCCGGGAATTTGAGGCGACCGGCGATATCGACCATCACTTCCTGCCAGGGACGCACATTTCGATCCGGCTGGAGGATGGGATGGCGGATGGAATCGCAAATCGCATCCGGCTCGGAAATCGGTCGATCCAACAGGGAGATGGCGTCGTAGCGTTCCAGATAGGTAGTATCCGGCAGGATCAGGTCACCGAAATTGACCATCTCCGAATGGAAGGCATCGACGACCACGAGAAAAGGGATCTTGTATTCGCCGTTGTCGTCCTTGGATCTGAGCATTTCCTGCACATTGGCCGTGTTCATGGTGGAGTTCCAGCTCATGTTGGCCATAAAGAAGATCAGCGTATCGATGGCATAAGGATCTTTGTTGACCGCGTTGGAGATAAACATGTGCATCAGGCCATGGTTAGCGATGGGCGCCTCCCAGGAATATGCTTTATCGATACGTTTGGGCCGGCCATTTTCATCAATGACCAGATCTTCCGGCGCCGTCGGAAAGCCCAGTGGCAATGATTTAAGCGGCGTATTGGGGGCACTGTGCTGCGCGGGTTTGTTGGGCGGCGGCACGGGTTTGGGATATGGCGCTTTGGAACGGAAGCCGCCGGGGCAATCAATGGTGCCCAGCAAAACCTGGAGCAGATGGACCGCGCGCGCCGATTGCATGCCATTGGAGTGGGCGGAAATGCCACGCATGGCGTGCATGGAGACCGGGCGTCCGATAAACTTATCGTGCTTGCGGCCCGCCCAATCAGTCCATTCGACCTCGATCTCGATGCTTTCCTTGAAAGCGACATGGGCCATTTCCAAGGCGAGACGCTCAATGGTTCCAGCGGGGATTCCCGTGATCTTACTGGCCTCCCTGGGCGAATACCGTTCGTCGAGGTAGCGCTCGGTGAGCACGGACATGACCGTGCGCACGGGTCGCCCGTCCGGTGCGGTGTATTCACCAAAGAGGGCGCCGCTTGATCCTGCCTCCAGCCCGTTGGCGAAGGCCCCCTTCTTGAGATCCCAGACCATGGGATGCCCTTCGCCATCGCGCAGGATCAGACCATCCCCTTTCTTGCCAGGCGTGTTGACGACCAGGAAAGGGGCGTTGGTGTAGCGCAGGAGAAAATCCCAGTCGAACTGCTCGTTCTGGAGCAGCACATGGACCATGGAAAGCGCAAACAACCCGTCCGTACCCGGCTTGATGGGTATCCACTCATCGGCAATGGCCTGATAACCCGTGCGTACCGGGTTGATACCCACAAACTTGCCGCCACGGCGCTTGAGTTTCTCCAACCCGATCTTCATGGGGTTGGAGGAGTGATCCTCGGCGACACCCCAAAGCATGAAATACTTGGTGCGTTCCCAGTCCGGATCCCCGAACTCCCAAAACGCGTGCCCAAGCATGTAGAGACCCGCGGTTGCCATGTTCACGGAGCAGAACCCGCCATGCGCCGACCAGTTGAGCGTACCAAACTGCTGTGCCCAGAGACCGGTCAGGGCCTGCATCTGGTCGCGCCCGGTGAAGAAGGCGAGCTTGTTGGGATCCGTGGCGCGGATATGGGCGAGACGCTGAGTCAGCGTGTCCAGTGCTTCGTCCCAAGAAATTTCTTCAAACTCCCCTGCGCCCCGCTCCGTACCGGGCTTGCGGCGCAGAGGATTGCGCAGCTTGCCGGGGGAATATTGCTTCATGATGCCGGCGGAACCCTTCGCACAAAGAACGCCCTGATTGATCGGGTGGTTGCGATTGCCTTGAATAAATCGCACCTTGTTGTCCTCTATCGTGACCTTGATGCCACAACGGCAAGCACACATGTAGCAGGTGCTGTATTTGATTTCCTGCCGGTCATGGTCTTCAAATTCTGTGACGGTCGCCACCTCGTACCTCGCGTTCTCGATACACCAAATATTGGGAATCCGACATCCGGAGATGGTGGCGGAGCAGTGGTGATAAAGCAAGTCAGCGTTTTTGATTTTGTAATAAATAGCGCTTATTTGCTTTATACCCGACACGGTGATTAGTTATGGACCTTCAATCCAAGGAGACCCCCATGATTCGCGACGATTTCAAGGAGCATTCGCGCATTACCGTTACCTGGAAGGATAAGGATGGTAAGCTGCGCCCCGGCAACTTTTACGTCTATGCCTTACTCAAGGATGCCATGATCGTGCGCGCCACGGACAAAGATGGCCTGCTGCGTAAACTTTCCTTCAGCGACGTGCTGCGCGTGGTGAAATTTCAGGATGTGGCACCGCAAGATCGCTACATGATCCCCAGCGAGATCCTGAAAGAGGCGAATTGGAAAGATCGGGAGGTGATGATGCGTTACAGTTCTTCACCGCATCACGGCAAGTAAACATCCGTCAGGCGGATGACGGATCTCGTTCCCAGAGGCCACTTTCTCCACCCTCTTTCCGCAACAGGCCGATGTTCCGCATGGACATCCCGCGATCTATGGCTTTGCACATGTCATAGATCGTGAGCAAACCCACAGAAACGGCGGTGAGTGCTTCCATTTCAACACCGGTCTGACCGGCGCAACGCACCTCGGCACGACAAACGATCCGCGCGGGATCATACGCCGGCATCAGTTCGACCTCGACGCCCGTCAGGAGCAGCGGGTGTGCCAAAGGGATCAGTTCCCATGTCCTTTTGGTGGCCTGAATGGCCGCAATACGGGCCACACCCAGCACATCCCCCTTTCCCATCCGTCCGGACTCTATGCGTTCCAACGTTGCCGCCGCCATGACGATTTCCCCCACCGCCAGTGCCGCCCGTATGGTCACCGTCTTTTCACCAACGTCGATCATGTGCGCTTCACCAAGCACGTTAAAGTGATTGAGACGATCAAGACCTGACATGGATCTGGCACTCCTTTTGCTTGAGACTATAAAATACCTGCGACTCAGGAAACAGTCATGACCTTTCCCAAGCATCTCTGGCTGTGGATGATTCTCTGCTTTTCCAGTATCTCCGCGCAAGCCGATCTGCGCTTCCTGCTGCCGCCGGTCAGCAGCCCGGCAGTGATGTACGCCGCGTTCACGCCGCTCGCCCAGTATCTGAGTCGAGCGGTGGGGCAGAAGGTCACCCTCAGCTTCAGCGCCAATCTGCAAAACTTTTATAATGAGGCCGAAAAGCCGACGGCACAGATCGCCCTGTTCTGCCCGATTTCCTATATTCGCACCGCCCATACCGAAGCCTACCAGCCATTGGTCGGGGTAATACCCAGGCCCGGAGGGAATCATAGTGTGATCGTCGTGCGCAAGGATAGCGCCATACACACGATCCTCCAGCTCCGTAATCAGAGCTTCGTGATGGGGGATCCGGCCTGCGCGGCTTCATCGTTGATTCCTTTGTCGCTCTTCCATGAAGTGGGACTCACGCGCAAAAGTTTCAGTACCTTTCGCCAGAGCGGCTCCGACCAAAGTGCCCTGATGGACGTGGCCGCACGCTTCTACGATGCGACGGCCGTGGCAGAAAACGTGGCCGCGCCTTACTTGCGTTCAGGTAGTTTGCGCGTCATCGCTCGCGCCGATGTCGGGCCAGGCGACCTGTTGGCGGCCTCTTCCGGGGTCCCGGCGGCGGTGCGGTCGCGTCTGACCGCCGCTTTCTTACAGGTGCATCGGAGCGATCCGGCCGTCATCCGCGCGTTGGGTGGGCTGGCCGCGGGCTTTCAGCCCGTCAGTGATGCAGACTACGATGTGCTGCGCACACTCTATAAGGATATACACGGCGTTGCCTTGAATCCCAAGGTGAAACAAAAGACTTTGACCCTCGGCATTCCACCCACATTCACCCCCCTCTCCACTTATCGCATTTTTGCGCCGCTGCGCGCAGCATTGTCTCAAATCACCCATCGCCCCGTCCAAATGGTGATACCGCGTAATGAAAGCGCCTATGTTGCGGATGGACGTAAAGGCCGGTTTGACTTCGCACTGCTCACGCCCAAAATGGTACCTGCGGAAAGGAATTGGATGATCCCATTGGCAGAATCCGTACCATACAAAAACACTCAAGGGCTGGCCATCATCGCGCGCAGGACCCCGAAGGGGATCCAGCCCGGATTGCCCGATCCGCTGTCGGTCGCCTATGCCAGTCCCTATTGCGGCGGGAAATCCCTTGCGGCGGAAAGACTGCGCACACTCGCCGACGGTCGCACCATCGTTTGGTTGGCCGTGGGATCGGAGCGCGCCGTACTCACCTACCTGGCCGATGGAAAGGCGCAGTTGGGTGTTGCCCGGGTAGCAACCATCACCGCTCTGGAAAAGGAATTGCCCGGAACCTGGTCTATCATACAAGGTGTGGGGGATGCACCCGACTGGGTATTGGCCGCCAACCGACGATTACCGGTGGCGTTGCGCGACCGCGTGGAGAGAAAGATCCTGACATTACCGGCGAATACCATGAACGGCATGGGCTTCCAGAACTTTAGTTCGCCCAAACCGTGAGCCGTTCCTTCAAGGACGTTCAGGTTTCGGCAAGAAGCGCGCCGCCGCCCCCGCAGGAGATAGGTTGGTTGCACCGCTCCTGGGCGCGCGGCATGCACGGCATGACCCGGTCCTATGTCGCGCTGGTGCATCCCATCTCGCAGTTTTGGCGGAGTATGACCTGGCGCGCCAAGAGCATGGCCTTTGTGCTCCTGCTGGTAGCTCTTATATATCTCCTGATTTCCATTTTTCTATATACCTCCGTACGTACGGATCTGACCAGTCAGGTGCAAACCGAACTGATGCGTCTGACCCAGAACCTGGCCAGCGACGCTGCGGATCCACTGCTCCTCAAGGATGGCGGCAAACTCAGCAAGCTGGCCAACTCCAATAATCCCTTGGTACGCTCGGTCGTGGTGGTCAACCATCTAGGCGTCATCGTCGCCAGCAAGCATATCGCGCAACTGGGGCAGACCATCCAGCGGCCACTGCCCGAGGCGGCGACCCATCAGAACGACCAGTTTATGGCCCCCATTCTCGCGGACGGACATCGCCTCGGGGCCGTCTGGGTGAACAGCGACCGCCAGCAGATTGCCGAACTCGTCAACCAGCGGTTGAATCGCACGACCAGTCGCCTGTTGATACTTGGCTTGATTACGGCTTTGCTGGGTCTGCTGGGCGCCTACCTGGTGAGTCTGGCGATGACGCGCCCGGTACTGCGACTCCTGGGCGAGATCGAGAACATGGAAGCACGACTGGGCCTTGAAGAGCGTCCGGCGGCATCACGCCAACCGCCCCTATCCGGTGATGAACTGCATCGCCTGGAGCGCGCATTCCGCCTGACGGAACAACGCCTCAAAGAACATCTCATGGAACTTCGGCAACTGCATCAGCGCCAACAGGCCATGCAATGCATGGCCACCATCGGTGAAATGTCGGCGCAGGTGGCGCACGAGATTCGCAACGCCTTGTCTTCGCTGCGGGGCGCCGCGCGTTATCTGGTACGCTATGGGAATGAGGAAAATCAAGGGGATTTTATTCGTATCATCGAAGAGGAGGTCCAGCGTCTCTATGACATGACCCAGGGTTTTCTCGATTTTGGCAGACCCTACGCCGCCACGCCGGTGGACATGGAGATCCGCAGCTTGCTGGAACGCAGCGTACAGCGCCACACCGCCGATCTGGAGGCAAAGGCCATCGCCATTTCCGTGGATTGCCCCACGTCGCTGCACGCGCTGCTGGACCCATCGCTGATCGGGCAGGCGCTCAGCAACCTCCTTCTCAATGCCATCGACGCTCTACCGCCAATCGGTGGTCACATCCATCTTTACGCGGAGTCGCTGCCGCACTACCAGCTCAATATCGGCGTTCGCGATAACGGTCCAGGTATACCCGATGAGAAATGCGACACCATTTTCAAACCTTATGTCACCACCAAAACCAAGGGCAGCGGACTCGGGCTGGCCGTAGTCACCAAGATCATGATGGTGCATGACGGCGGGGTGGAACTACGCACCACGGCAACCGGTGCGGATTTTGTCTTGCATTTGCCGTTGCGTCTCCCCTCTCCGGTCGAAAATAGGCTAAGTTAGAGGGTATTGAAAGTCAGCAGCGAGTGGTCCATGGCAAACCCCGTATTGATTGTAGAGGACGAAAAAAATCTGCGTCGTGTACTCGTCGCAGTCCTGGAGGCGGAGGGCTACCCGACCATCGCGGCGGAAAATGCCGAAGAAGCGCTGGACAGGATACGGACCGAGCATCCCGCCCTGGTTCTGACGGATCAGCGCCTGCCCGGCCTGTCGGGGACGGATCTGCTGCGCCGGATCAAGGAGGCGCACCCGGAAATCCCGGTCATCATCTCCACGGCCTATGGAGAAATCGAACAGGCCGTGGAAGCCATCAAGGCCGGGGCGGAGCATTACCTCACCAAGCCAGTCGATGAAGGCGAACTCATTGCCCTCATTCGCCAGACTTTGGGTCGGCATGGGAAATCCCTACCCCCATTGCGCCAGGAGCCGCGCCGGTATGGCCTGATCGGCGTGAGTCGCGCCATCGAGACGTTGCTGGAGACCATCAATCTGGTTGCGCCCGCGCCATCGAACGTGCTCATTACCGGAGAGTCCGGCACCGGGAAAGAACTGGTCGCACGCGCGTTGCATCAAGCATCGTCGCGAGCCGAACAGCCTTTTATCGCCTTCAACTGCGGCGCCATTCCCCTGGAGTTGGTGGAAAGTGAGATTTTTGGTTACGAGCGCGGCGCTTTCACCGGCGCCACTCGGGCCCAAGCGGGCAAACTGGAAATGGCGGCCAGTGGCACGCTCTTCCTCGACGAGGTGGGAGACATGCCACTGCCCATGCAGGTCAAATTGTTACGTGCCTTGCAGGAACGGGAATTTACCCGCCTCGGCACCCATCAGCCTCAACGCCTCGCAGCCCGCATCGTCGCCGCCACGCATGTGGATCTTGCGAAAGCGGTCAGTGAAGGACACTTTCGTGAAGATCTGTACTATCGCCTCAACGTGATTCCGCTCCATATTCCGCCGTTGCGGCAGCGCCGGGCCGATATCGCGCCTTTGGTGCATCATTTTCTGCGGCAAATTTGCATGGTTATCGGCCGAAGTACGGTGATCACCATCGCCCCGGACGCCCTGACCGTTCTGGAGGCGTACGACTGGCCGGGAAACATCCGTCAACTCGAAAATCTCCTGGAAAGGATGGTGGTCCTCAATCGTCATGGACACCTCCAGCGCAGCGACCTACCCGCCGAAATCGCCCAGCAGCAATGCGATAACATATTCTCCGCCGCCACGAATCCCTTCGACCTGCCGGCGCTCGAGCGCCAAACCGTACTCAGCGCCCTTGAAAAAACCCGGTTCAACCAGAGCCAGGCGGCAGTCCTTCTGGGCATTAGCCGCAAACAACTGCGCACCAAAATGAAAAATATCGGGCTCCTGGGTGATCAGGAGGGTGAGGACGACGCCCTCGACAGCTGACCGGGGATAAAAACGGACCATACCCTCCTCTGGGTGATCCCTGCGCGCAATAAGCACCACGGGCATCCAAACGCAAATGTCATGGCTTTGTCTCGGCCATTCCCCATGTTAGACTGCCCGCTGTGAAACGCATTGTTCGGGGGTGGAAGGTTTCCGCGCCTGCAAAGCCAATTCCTCCATTCTCAGCAGGGCAATTAACTTGATGATACTTAAACGTATTCTTGGTCTCTTCTCCACTGATCTCGCGGTGGACC
>JAKCBU010000035.1 GCA_021839095.1 Pseudomonadota bacterium
GCTGTCGTTAGTCTGTTTTTAGGCATTCCGATTTTCGGGGGATATGTTTATGATGGAAACATTTCGGAATTTCGGCAGATCGTGGGTGGCAAAATCACTCATGGTTTTAATCGCGTTGTCTTTCGTGCTTTGGGGCGTAAGCGGGTATTTATTCTCCGGAAACTCAGCCTCATCTGTCGTGGCGACGGTGGATGGCCAGAAGATTAGCGATGCCGCATTTCAGAAACGTATGAAAGATACCCTGGCGCGTTATAGCCATATTTTCGGTGCAACGACGGCGGCGAAGATGGCGGTGGATAGGAGTTTCGGTCTGGAGGTGCTTAATGGTTTGATTGACAACATGCTTTTGGGTATGGAGGCGGGCCGTCTGGGCTTGCAGGTGCCAGACGCTGCGTTGGCGAAAAAAATCGAATCCATTCCAGCCTTTCAGGAGAAGGGTGTTTTTTCCAAAAGCCTTTACCAAAAATTGCTGGCTGCCAATGGAATGACACCGGCACAGTTTGAAGACATGCTGCGGGAAAGTATGCGTCTGGAGCAGTTGCAAGTCGTTCCCCAGGTTATCGCTACGGCATCGAAGGTCGAGGCCACCCGGATTTGGGCTTGGTCACAGGAGTACCGTGATGTCAGCACGGTAGATATCCGGGATAGCGACTTTGCTGCGGCAGCCGGACCAACGGCTGCCGAGGTGGCCGATTACTACCACGCCCACACGGATCAATTCCGGTTGTCGGCGCGGGTGCAGGTACAGTATGTGGTGCTGGGGCCAAAGGATTTTGTCGCCAAGAGCGGCGCCCCGACCAGTCCGGCAGACAGTTCTTCCCCTGTAGTGGCCACGCAGCCCGCTGTTTCTGTTAATAGTTCTGCGGAAAATGCCTTTCAGGCCCAGGTCGAGAATTTCAAGGATCGCCTGTTCAGCAGCCCCGATGGCTTGAACGCGGTTGCCAAAGCCTATGGCCTGACGGTTCAGGAAAGTGGCGTACTTACCGCTGGAAAGGTGCTTGCCCAAGGACCTTTTTCCGACGCCAAAGCGCTTGATCTGGCGTTTAGCAAGGCGGTGCTTGCCGGGAAAAATAGCACGGCGCTCACCTTGGCGAACGGGGATTTACTGGCAGTACATCTGCTTCACTATACATCAGGTAGTGTCCAACCCCTGAGTGCTGTCGCAGGAGCCATTACGGCAAAATTAACCACGGAAAAGGCGGAGCAACTGGCCGGGAAGAAAGCGCAGGCATTGCTGGCGGCGGCGCGGCAGGCGAAGGATATGAATATGCTGACGGATCATGGCGCCTATCCGCTGCACGCGTACCGCGATGTAACCAGACGTAATGCGCTGGGGTTGGATAATGCGGTGTTGGAGGCGGCTTTCACGGCACCCGCACCGGTTGGCGGTATCCCCTCCATGGATATGGTGAAGACGTCATCGGGCTACCGGATTTTTGCCGTTACACGCGTAACTGCCCCTGCGGCAGCGGCCATAAATCCCAAAGTGACGGCGCAAATTCGTGCATCTCTGGAGGAGCAAAGGGGCCGTCTGCTGTCGACTGCCTATCTGAAGGACTTGCGGGAACATGCCAGGGTAAAGATCAACAACGCACAGTTGGCGCAGATTGCGCATTGATCAATGAGATATTCCCGGTTCGCTATCGCCGTCCTTTCCGGTCTTGGGAATGATCTGTAGGGGCGGTTAGCCGTTGCAGCAGCGCGGCCAGCGCAGCGCTGAAAATACCGATCACGGCACCGCCAAGTATATCGGCGGGGAAATGCGCGCCGACCGCCATGCGTGACCATGCCACCAGCACGGCATACACCGCGGCGGGTATCCACAGGATTTTGGAGGCTTTACCCAGGAGCAGGCTGCCGACGAGCAGAAAGGCCATTGCCGCATGGCCAGAGGGAAAGCTGTGCCAATATTCCGGCCTTCCCACCACATGTACCGACAGAGACCCAAGTACAACCACGGGGCGGGGATAGGCGAGCCCCGATTTGAGCGCCACGACGATCAGCCACACGGCCAACTCACCGACGGCAAAATCCCAGACAACGGCAAAGGGCAGCGTCAGGGGCCTTAGCCGGAAAGTCACCACGAGCAGGGCCATCCAGACGGCAAAATAAGCCGGCTGGGCAACCCACGACACCATCTCCATGGCCGCTGAAAGCATTGGCGTATCACTCAGGTGATTCACCAGCAGAAAGATGCGGTCATTCCACCCGTACCATGTATACCATTCCGGCTGCAGGAGCATCGTGGACAACGTCAGCTCATTCCCAGGGCGATAAGCCAAAGTCCGACCCCGCCCAGAGCACTGAGCATGGCCATGCCGAAAAGCCAGACCCTTCCGGTCAAGGCCGTGATAGAGGCCAGTGAGATGGCGATTTGTAAAAAGATCATCGCAATGGCCATGTCGTTATGCGGTCTGTTCAATTGCTCCGAACGCATATTGGCCGCTGTGGAAAGTTGCTCCAGTTGTCGGGCTTCGGCCTGAACGGTCTTTTTCTGGCTCGCATATTTGATGATCTCCTTCTGGTATGGCCCTGCCTGTTTCTGCGGAGTCAGATCCACAGCCAGTTGCATGAGGTGCTCTTTGGTGCTGATGGCCTGGTAGTAGTTCCACTGGTCCGTCGCCTTGGCTTTCTCCAGCACAGCCTCGTTCTTGGCCAGCAATACCTCGTTCATCAGATGGGTCCCCTGATAACTGACAACGGCGCCGATGGTGGCTAGCAGCGCGGTGAAAATAGCCACCCACTGACTGAGGGAATGCTTGTGGGCGGGGGATTCGGCAGCCACATGAGCGGCCTCTTCGTGCGGGGCATGGGTGTGCAGGGATTCGCTCATGGATTTTGTCCTTTTCACTGGAATGGTTGGCGCAGGGAACCGGAAGGCCCAGCGGCGCCGCAATTATCCTCTATCGCCGCAATTCTGCCTAGCAGCTTGTCACACGGCAGGCCCATATCTTCAGGAAACCTGCTCAGATATAATCCGCGCAAGTCTGTTATGTTCTCCGGATGCGGGTCTTTTGTGGCGGGTGTCCGGTTTGCTGGCGACACCTGCAAAATTCGTGTGACGGTCCGGTATTTTTCAGTCGCCGGACGGTGTTTTGACCAGTCTGGCCAGCCCTTCCATGAGGATGCCATGCACGACCAGAAAGAAACCCTTCCGCTGCTGGCCATGACGGCCCTCGGTGTGGTCTTCGGGGACATCGGCACGAGTCCCCTTTATACCCTCAGCGCATGCCTTTCCGTCATGTCCCTGCAACCCGACGCGGCAAATCTTCAGGGCATCCTATCCCTGATTTTTTGGACCCTGGTGCTGGTCGTCGCCGTTAAATACGCTTGGGTGATCATGCGCGCGAGCAATCATGGCGAAGGTGGTATCATGGCGCTCACTGCCCTTGCATCCCACGCTACCGGACACTCGGGACGATTACGCTGGTGGATACTGAGCATTGGACTTTTGGGTGCGGCCCTCTTTTATGGCGATGGCGTCATCACCCCGGCCATTTCAGTGCTGTCGGCCATGGAAGGTATGGAGGTCGTCTCCGTCACCTGGAAACCATTGGTTGTTCCTCTGGCTCTGGGAATTATCATCGGGCTTTTTCTGGTCCAGCGCCGGGGTACTGCGGCCATCGGCCACTTCTTTGGTCCGAGCATGCTGGTCTGGTTCCTGTTGCTTTTGGGCTCCGGGCTGACCTGGATCGTCGCTGATCCGCAGATACTGCTTGCGCTCAACCCCTGGTTTGCCCTCCACTTTATCGGCATGCACGGCTTTGGCGGGCTGGCGATCCTGGGCGCCGTCGTCCTTGCCGTCACCGGGGCGGAGGCGCTTTACGCCGATATGGGCCATTTTGGCGTGCGACCCATTCGGATGGCCTGGTTTTTTCTGGTGCTGCCCGCCTTGACGGTCAACTATCTCGGCCAGGGCGCCCTGCTGGAGATCCATCCTTCCGCCATCCAGAACCCCTTTTTCCGTCTTTTCCCTGCCTGGGCGACCCTGCCCATGGTGGTGATCTCGGGCATTGCCACGGTAATCGCGTCGCAATCGGTGATTTCAGGCGCCTATTCCGCGACGCGCCAGGCCCTGTTGCTGGGTTATCTGCCGCGTCTGACCGTCATTCACACCTCGGCAGCGGAGCGCGGGCAGATCTATCTTCCGGGACTCAACGGACTCCTGATGGTGGCGGTCATCGCGGTGATCCTCTGGTTCAGATCCTCGGATGCGCTGAGTTTCGCCTATGGCACGGCGGTTACCGGCACCATGATGCTGACCACCGTTCTGGTCTTTTTCGTCGCGCGTCACAGCTGGAAGTGGCCATTGTGGAAGGCGGGCCTTTTCTGTGGCTTCTTCATCGTGCTGGACGGGATATTTTTGGGTGCGAATCTAATGAAATTCATGGAGGGGGGATGGTTCCCTCTGGTAGTCGGCCTGCTCGTTTTCACGGTCATGTCGACCTGGCGGCGGGGACGGGAGATCCTCGCCCGCAAACTGTATCCGGAGGCCATCCCGGTGGAAGCCTTTCTGGCCGGTATCACCCCCACCGAGCCTATCCGTGTCTCGGGTACGGCGGTATACCTGACCGTGCGCGACCAGGGTATACCCCATACCTTGTTGCACAATCTGAAACACAACAAGGTGCTTCATGAACGGGTCATCATCCTCACCATCAAATTTGAGGAGGAGCCCCGCATCCTCCCTGCGGACCGGGTGACAGCGCGGGACTATGGACAGGGTATTTATCGGCTCACGGCCCGTTACGGGTTCATGGAGCAGCCCGATATTCCGGAAATTCTCAAGTCCGCGGGGAGTTCTGGCTTCCACTGGAACCCCTCGGATACCACCTATTTTGTCTCCCGCCAACGGGTAATCCCGGCCGCCAACGCGAGTCTGGCCTTATGGAGAGCCCGTCTTTTCGCCGTCATGCTTCGCTTTTCCGCTAACGCCACCGACTTTTTCCGCCTCCCGCCCAATCAGGTGATGGAGCTGGGAGATGTCGTCGAACTTTCGCGGGAGGCGGTGTCCGGCGCGTCATCGCGGGGCAAGGGTAGTTAGCGCCGGGAATGGCGGTGCGCCGCTTGACCTGACCGGTGGTGCCAGCTTATAAAACGCCCACTCAGGAGGGGATCGATGTCAGTCATACCAGAACTTCACGGAGCCTCCAGCGAGGCGGATGTGTTGCAGCAATTGCCAGAGGACGTGCGGGAGCGCATCAAGGAGCGCTGGCGGATTTATCAACTCCGCCATCACCCCTCCTGGTGGCGGAGGCTGATGCTGTTTCTGAGCCTGATCGGGCCGGGTATACTGGTGATGATCGCCGACAACGATGCCGGAGGCGTGATTACCTATGCCCAGACCGGGGCGATGTATGGTATCGGTTTCTTTGTTCCCTTCCTGCTGCTCATGATCCCGGTGGCCTATGTGGTGCAGGAGATGACCGTGCGTCTTGGCGCGGTGACCCACCGGGGACATGCCGAGATGATCTGGGGGCGTTATGGCGCTTTCTGGGGGGTGTTTTCGCTGCTGGATCTGACCGTGGCGAATATTCTGACCCTGGTGACGGAGTTTATCGGTATCCGGGTCGGTATGAGCGTGTTTTCTGTGCCGCCGATTCTTTCAGTCGCTGTGGCCTGGATATTTCTCGCCGGGACTATGATCTTTCTGCATTATAACACCTGGGAGCGGCTGGCATTGTGGATTGCCGCAGGCAATATCGTATTTGTACCCCTGGCTATCGCGGCGCACCCGGACTGGGGCCAGGTTATTGCTGCATTGGGCAACTGGCACATTCCAGCGGGGACTGCGGTAGGCGCCTTTACCTATGTCATACTCGCCAATCTCGGAACGACGATTGCGCCGTGGATGCTCTTTTTTCAGCAATCCTCGGTGGTCGACAAGGGCCTTACGGTCAATGACATCCCCAGTGGCCAGGCCGATACCGCCTTTGGAAGCCTTTCCATGGGGATCATCGCCATTGCCATCGTCATCCTGACAGGTACCCTGGCCTATGGGCACCTCAATACCTCCCAGTTTGACATACAGGCGATCCTCCATCTGTTACGAGAGAGCAGCCTCGGTAGTGTCGGAACCGCACTGTTCGCTCTGGGCCTCGTCGAGTCCGGGCTGATTGCGGCCATTGCCATTACGGCAAGCACTTCCTGGGCGGTGGGCGAGGCACTCAAGCTGCCCCGGAGTCTGAACCTTAGGCCGCAACGGGCCTTGCCCTTTTATCTGTCTGGTATCCTGAGCGCCGGAATGGCTGCTCTGGTGGTGCTGATCCCTCAAATCCCACTGGGTTTTCTGAACCTGACCGTACAGGTGATCGCTTCCATATTCATGCCTGCGGCGATGTTGTTTTTGCTCATGCTGCTGAATGATCGCGAGATCATGGGAAGCTATGTGAACCGGCGCTGGCAAAATTATTCAGCGTTTAGCATCGTTGGTTTCCTTATTCTGGCCAATGCCGTTTATGGCTATACCGTCGTCTTCCCGTCCGCCTGAGGAGTTTTGTATGTGTTCCAAAGAAGACTTTCATTCCGCGGCGACACCGGAATTTCTGGCGTTTCTGGAAGACGAGGTCCATCAGGAGCCCAAACCACTGACCCGTGCGCCGATCCGGGGATGGATACAGGTGGCCTTCTGGGGACTGCGTATTTATATCGCGGTCATGCTAATCATGGTGGCCATCGGTTTTGCGCGCGGTATACATTGATCGGGGAGAGCAGGACAGTGCAGAGCACGCAATGACATCCTCATCAAAGCCCGTTTCCGTATCTGCTTTTCGTCTGGACTGGCCAGCAAAAGTCATTTTCTTCGCCATCCTGTCATCCATTTTTTTGGCGGCAATGGACCAGACCGTGGTCTCCACCGCTCTGCCGACCATCGCCCGCGATCTCCATGGTCTGGCCAAACTACCCTGGATTGTGACCGCTTATCTGCTGACCTCCACCGTCTGTTTGCCGGTATACGGTAAAATGGGGGATCTTCTGGGGCGCAAGTATCTCCTGCAATCGGCAGTGTTGCTGTTTTTGGCAGGATCGATTTTGTCCGGTCAGGCGCAAACCATTGACGAGCTGATTGTGTTTCGGGCCTTGCAGGGTATTGGCGGTGGCGGCTTGTTGGTGACCGCCATCGCCTCCATCTCGGACTTCATTCCCATTACCCAGCGCAGCCGTTATCAGGGGCTGGTGGGCGCCGCCTTTGGTCTCGCGACACTGGTCGGGCCCTTTCTCGGTGGCTTCATCGTTGAGACCATGGGCTGGCGTTGGATATTCTATGTCAATGTGCCCATCGGTATATTTGCCTTTTTCATCATCGGCTTCGCCTTTCCCAGACCGAAAATGGCCGAAAAGGTGCAGATGGATGTACCGGGAACGGTCCTGCTGACCACCAGCCTGAGCGCTCTGGTGTTATTCGCCAGCGTGTCCGGGACGGTGTTGCCCTGGGATTCCGCTGGACCATGGCTCCTTCTCGCCGCAGGGCTGGGCGCGTTCGGCGGATTTATACGGACCGAGCGGCATCATCCGGAACCTCTGTTGCCGCTCGCTTTTTTTCGTTTCAGAACTTTTTCGCTGAGCGTAATCATCTCTTTTTTTGTCGGGGTGGCGATGCTCGGCTCTGTTAGCTTTTTGCCCATTTATTTGCAGGATGTGCGTGGTTTCTCGCCGACTGCCTCCGGTCTGGAACTGCTATTTCTGCTCCTGGGCATGCTGGCAATGTCGGTGCTGACCGGGCGCAGGATCAGCCGGACTCAGCGTTATCGGGAGTTTCCCATCGCCGGCGCCCTGCTCATCACCCTGGCGCTTGGGCTGCTTTCCATGCTCGGGCAGCATACGCCCATGTGGCGCATCGACGCGGTGCTGGTGCTGCTGGGACTGGGACTGGGCACGACCATGCAGGTGCTGGTGCTCTCGGCCCAGCTTGCGGTGCCGCATCGCCACCTGGGGGTGGCGACGTCAACCGTCACCCTGTTCCGTTCCATGGGTGGCACTCTGGGGGTTGCGGCTTTCGGCGCCGTGTTTTCTGCCTTTTTGGCGGGGGCGTCTCACGGTAATGTCCAGGAGGGGGCGCCTGCCCTGATCGTCCAGACGCTGCATACGGACTTTTTGATCGCAGCGCTGTTCAGTTTTGCCGCATCGGTCTGTGCGTGGTTTTTGGAGGATATGCACG
>JAKCBU010000036.1 GCA_021839095.1 Pseudomonadota bacterium
CCGATCTAGGGTTGCCGAAACGCTCCCGCAGCCATGGCTCCAGGGCCTGTGCCGCCAGAGGATCTACTGGAGTGGTGGCGTTGTAGTCGAGGTAGATCGGTCGATCGTTCATGGGGTCCTCACCGATTCTTTACGGGCGTGGGAGAGCCGAAACATCCCATTGCTGCATAATATGGAAGGATCTCGGGGGCCTTGCAATCGAAAACAGGCCAGTGGCGCAACGAAACGAGAGGGGCGCGTGCCCGTAGGGCAGCCTATCTACCCGATGTCAGGAGATCATTCATCGTACCAATGTTCCTAATAGTCCATATGTCCGTCGGCTTGCCTGCACTCTGGCAAGCCCCTAATGCCAGGGGAGCGGGGAGAGGAGCGGGCATGCTTGCCTGACCGCCTGCCATCATATTATCATTTGCGAAATTGTCTAAAAGAGAGCAGGCATGAAGACCACCTCCAAAATTATCACCAGCCCCATGTGCGAGATCACCTGTTTCGAGCAGGAAAAAGTCGCTCGGATCAAGGCTGAACTCATCAAGGATGAGGTTCTGCTCCCGCGGCTGGCCGGGCGGTACAAGCTGCTCGGCAACACCACCCGGCTCAAGATCCTGCTGGCGCTTGCCCAGGGTGAGCTGTGTGTGTGCGACATTGCCCATGTGCTCGGGCTTACGATGGCCGCCACCTCCCACCAGCTAAAACTGCTGCGCGATCAAGGATGGCTCGCGATGCGCAACGACGGGAAGATGGTCTATTACCGGCTGCGGAGCGATGACCTGCTCAAGGCGCTCAAAGACGATGGCCGCCTGTTGCGGGAACGGCTGGCCTGAATTCTGCTTTTCCAGCAAGGGGTGCGGACATGAACGGGGGAAGGGCGACGGGGCCGACGAGTACCGCCTGCGGCAGTCAGGATGCATGCGGCTGCGGCGCGGGGCTCGCGGGCCGCGCTGCGGCCAATCCGCTGGCCGGCTTTTCCAGGACCCTCCTTTGGGCCTTTGGCCTGATCATCGCCGTGGTCGTGCCGCTCGTCGTGGCCGCCGAGCAACTCGGCGTGCTGGACATGCTGACCCGGTTCGTGCCTTGGCCGGTCTGGTTTGCCGCGGTGTTGGCCGGAGG
This sequence comes from Pseudomonadota bacterium, assembly GCA_021839095.1. The sequence continues at coordinate 1,108 of JAKCBU010000036.1, forward strand.
CTGGCCCATCTTCCGCCACGTGCTCCGTGCCACCTTACGTCGCAAGGTCACTTCCCACACGCTGATGACCGTCGGCCTCGTCGCCGCGATCCTGGCCGGTGCCTGGCCAGCAGCGGTGTTGATCGTTTTCTTCATGCGGTTCGCCGATTATATCGAGCATTTCACCGCCGAGCATGCCCGGCAAGCAGTCCGGGATCTGACCGCCCTCGCGCCGGAAACCGCGCGGGTCGAGCACGAAGGCCGCGAGGTCGAGGTGCCGATCAAGCAAGTGCAAGTCGGAGAAACCGTGATCGTCCGGCCGGGGGAGAAGATTCCCGTCGATGGTGAGGTGAGCGGCGGCCAAGCCACGGTGAACCAGGCAGCCATCACCGGCGAATCCATGCCGGTCGAGGTCGGCCCCGGCGCCCGCGTGTTCGCCGCGAGCTTCGCTCAACTCGGGCACCTGCGCATTCGGGTGACGGCGGTCGGTGAAGATACCACCTTCGGGTGTGTCATCAAGTTGGTGGAGGAGGCCGAACAGCACCGCGCCCCCATCCAGCGGGTCGCCGACAAATTCGCCGGGTGGTATCTGCCTGTCGTGGTCACGGTAGCCACCGGCACTTTCCTCGCCAGCGGCAAACTGCTTGCCACCGCCGCCGTGCTGGTGGTGGCCTGCTCCTGCTCCTTCGCGATCGCCACCCCGGTGGCCGTGATCGCCTCGATCGGCGCCTCGGCGCGGCGGGGGCTGCTGATCAAGGGAGGCCGGTACCTCGAAGTGCTGGCCAAGGCCACCGTAGTAGTGCTCGACAAGACCGGCACACTTACTCTCGGCCGCCCGGTCATCACCGATGTGGTCCCTCTCGGCACCGAGCTCGGTGCCGACGAGGTGCTGACGCTCGCCGCGACGGCGGAACGCTACTCTGAGCACCCGCTCGCCGAGGCGGTGCGGGCCGCCGCTGCGCTGCGCGGGCTTCCGCTTGCCGAGCCGCAAGATTTCGAGGCGATCCCGGGTATGGGGGTGCGCGCGCGCCTTGATGGCGAAACCGTGGCGGTGGGCGGCCGCCGCCTGCTTTCAGGGGAGGGGCTGCCGCCCATCGCCACCGACTTGGAAACGCAGGGCAAGACGCTGCTGTTCGTGATCCGCAACGGCCGACCGGTGGGCGTGCTCGCCGCCATGGATACCCTGCGCCCGGACGTACCCGAGGCCTTGGCCGAATTGCGCCGCCTCGGCATCAAACACCTGGAACTGCTGACCGGCGACAACGAGCGCACGGCTGCCGCCATTGCCGCACCGTTGGGCATTCACTGGCGCGCCAACCTGTTGCCCGAGGACAAGATCGCGGTCGTTAAGGAGTATCAACGCCGAGGCCATGTGGTGGTCATGATCGGCGACGGCGTCAACGACGCGCCCGCGCTGGCCCAGGCCGATGTGGGCATCGCCATGGGCGCCGCGGGCAGCCCCCTGGCCATGGAAGCGGCGCATATCGCGCTCATGCGCGATGACTGGAAACTGGTGCCGGAGGCTCTGCGCATCGCCCGGCGGACCATGAACACGGTCAAGATCAACATCGGCTTCACGGCCGTCTACAACCTGGCCGGCCTGGCATTGGCCGCCATGGGTTTCCTGCCGCCGGCAATGGCGGCAGCGGCGCAGGCCGGCCCGGATTTCGGCATCCTCGCCAACTCGGCGCGCCTTTTGCGCCAGGGTGGGTCACGCCAGCAAACCCACTCCAACAAAGCCCCTGCATTGGTCGCATTGCCGAAGGAGAGGGTTTGATGGGCGCATCAGGGGGCGCGGAGAAGGCGGCAACGGGGAAGGCGGTTCGGAGGCCACAACGCCCGGTCCTGGCATTTTTCCTGTTGTCACTCTTGAGCGCTTGCGCCACCTATCACCCCCAGCCGCTTTCTCCGGAACGGTCCGCCGCCGCATTCCAGGCGCGCAGCCTCGACGATCCGAAATTGCGGGTTTTCCTCTCCGATTATGGCCGCACGCCGAAACACTGGCCCAAGCATTACTGGAATCTGGATGATCTGGTCCTGGTGGCTCTCTATGAAAGCCCCGAGCTGGCTGTCCAGCGTGCCCGATGGCAAGTGGCCCGCGCCAATGTGGTCACCGCCGGGCAGCGCCCCAATCCCAGCATCGGCTTTCTTTCCCAGCACCACAGCATTGCACCGGAAGGCGTGTTGCCCTGGACGCTCGGCTTTTCCTTCGACCTACCCGTCGAAACGGCAGGCAAACGTGGCGACCGCGTCCAAGGGGCCTTGGCTTTGGCCGACGCCGCGCGGTTCCAGGTGGGGGAAAGCGCATGGCAGGTGCGGGCACTGGTTCGCCAAAGGTTCCTGGATCTGTTTGCGGCCATAGAGCAAATCAAAGTACTCAAGGCCGAAACGGCGGTGCGCAGGCGCATGCTGAAACTGGTGGAACAACGTTTCTCCGTCGGCGAGAGTTCCGCATTTGCGGTCAACAGCATCCAATTGGATTGGCAACGGACGCATATGGCGCTCGCCACCGCCGAGGCACGCGCCGCCAGTGCACGCGCCGCATTGGCCCAAGCGCTGGGCCTGCCGCTGGGTGCCATTGCCGCTCTGCGTTTCGACTTCACGGACATGAACCGGCCCCCTGCAGGGCAAACCCCGCCCCTCGCCACCCTGGAACGGGCGGCCCTGCGCCATCGCCTGGATCTCCGGGCGGCTTTGGCCCGGTATGCCGCCGCCGAGGACACCCTCAAGCTCGAAATCGCAAAGCAGTATCCTGACATCCACTTGGGACCGGGATACGAATGGGAGGAAGGGGATAACCGGTGGGGGCTTGGCCTTACCATCACCCTCCCCATCCTGAATCAAAACCAGGGCCCCATCGCTGCGGCCAAGGGACAGGTAGCCGCGGCGGCTGCCACCTTCACCGCCCTGCAGGCCCAAGTAATCGGGCAGGTCAACCAGGCCGCCGTGGGTTATCGCGGCGCTTTGCGAACACTCCAGGCGGCCCAGGCCCTGCTGGAAGTTCAACGAAAGAACCAGCGGTTGCTTGAGCGGCGTTACGCCTCTGGTGAAGCGGGCTCTCTCGCCTTGCTTGGGGGACACCTTGCGTACCTCGTGGCCGCACGCGATCGGGTCATTGCCTTGTATCAGGCGCAACAAGCTCTGGGTGTGCTGGAAAATGCGGTACAGCAGCCTATGGCCTCCGTTCCCTACGGGAAAGAACTCTTATCCGGCCATGCACGGGGGCACTCATGAAACGGAATCGACGGAATCTCCTGGCGGCCGGCATAGTGGGCGCGTTGCTGCTCGCAGCGGGCTGGGCTTGGTTTGGCATGAACGGGCGTCTCGAAGCCGGCGAAAGCCATAGGGCGGTTTCGCAGGGGCTGCCGCCGACCACCATCGCGACGCGCGGTCTGCAGGTCATTGTCTTGGGCCAGGCGTTGCAAGCGCAAGCCGGCATCCGGACGCAGACGCTCGTTCCCGCGCGCTATCGGAGCCAAGTCCGCGCCTATGGCCTGGTCCTCGACCCGCAGCCGCTTCTGGCATTGCGCGCAAGCTATGCTACGGCCTTGGGCCAACTAGGCGTGGCCCGTTCCGTCGCCACCACCTCACAGCGGGAATATGAGCGACTGCGCCTCTTGAATCGGGACGACCAGAACGTTTCCATCAAAACCGTGCAGGCGGCGCAAGGCGCGTATCAGTCTGCGCAGGCGCGCCTCGCCGCGGCATTGACCAAGGTCGCCAATCTGCAGCAGACGGCGATTACGCAATGGGGACCCGTACTGGCCCGATGGGCCTTGCACCATGCCACTGGTCCTCTGACCCGTCTATTCAACGGGCAGGACGCCCTCTTGCTGGTCACGCTGCCGCCGGGTCTGGCCCTCCCCTCCATGCCGACGGTTGTCCAGGTCGACAACGGCAATATGCCCGCATCCGCCGCCACCTTGGTTTCCGCTTCGCCGCAAAGCGATCCCGGCATCCAGGGGGCGACTTATTTTTATCTGATGCCCGCACGTGAGGTGCGCATGGGCATGCGGGTGGTGGTGGATGTGCCGCTGGCGGGGCAGACGATGCAGGGTGTCGTGGTGCCGGATTCCGCGGTGCTGTGGTATGCCGATCAAGCCTGGGTCTATCTGCAAACCGCCGCGGAGCATTTTGTCCGGCATCGGGTGTCCACGCAGGCTCCGGTCCGGGGCGGCTGGTTCGAGACGGACCTCAGGCCGGGGCAACGGGTGGTGACGCAAGGGGCCCAACTACTCCTTTCCCAGGAGATGTTGGCCCCGTCGGCAAGCGGGGGGACAGGCGAAGGCGCAGAGGAACACAAAGAGCAAAAGGGTTCCGGAAGCCACGGGGCCGATGAAGACCAGGATAACGATTAAGCCCGGTCACTGAACCGTCTACCGCATTTCGGAGTCCGCCATGCTCAAAGCCATCATTCGCTTCTCCATCCGCTTTCGCGGGGTGATCCTTGCCCTGGCGCTTTTAGTGGCCGGTTATGGCCTCTATACCCTTTCCCAGGTGAAGCTGGACGCCTTCCCCAGTTTCACGCCGCCGCTCGTAACCCTGGTAACGGAAGCCCCGGGCCTGTCGCCCGAGCAAGTGGCGGCCCTGGTCACCCAACCTATCCAGAACGCACTATCCGGGACAGCTGGTTTGCAGGCCATGCGTTCGCGGTCCATCCAAGGCCTGTCGGTGATCACCTTGACGTTCCACAATGGGACGGACATTTTCCGGGACCGCCAGATCGTGGCCGAACGGTTGAACACCGTCGCCGGACAGTTGCCGCTCGGGGTGCGCGCGCCTTTCCTGACCCCCCTGACGTCGGCAACGGGCGTCGTCCAGGTGCTGGGCCTTACTTCGGATACCCGCTCGCTCATGACCCTGCGTACCTTGGCCGATTGGATGCTCAAGCCGCAGTTGCTGAGCATCCCCGGCGTGGCCAATGTCGCCATCTACGGGGGGCAGGTGCGCGAACTGCAGATCCAGGTGCAACCGGAAAAGCTGGTACGGTTTGGATTGTCGTTCCAGGATGTCGTCCGTGCCACGCAGCGGGCCACCGGGGTACGAGGGGCTGGTTTCCTGGAGGATGTCAACCAAAGGATCGCCATCCGTACCGAGGGCCAAAGCATCACTGCCGCCCAGTTGGCGAACGTGGTCATCCTGCGCCGCCAGGGCGCGGATCTCCGTTTGGGCGATGTGGCGCAGGTGGTGGCGGCGCCGGCGCCAGCCATCGGCGGTGCCACCATAGAGGGTAAGCCGGGGGTCATCCTCAACGTCGAGGAGCAATACGGTGCCAATACCCTGGCGGTGACCAGGGCATTGAAGGATCGGCTCCAACAGCTTGGCCCAGTGCTGGCGGCGCAAGGAGTGTCCCTGCATCCCGATCTTTTCGGGCAAGCCAGTTACATAGAAACCGCCATTGCCCACCTGCGCACGGCGCTGCTGGTAGGAGCCATTCTGGTCATTACCGTGCTCTTTCTTTTTCTATTCAATGCGCGCACCGCCTTGATATCGGCGACTGCCATCCCCCTTTCGCTGCTTACCGCGGTCATCGTTCTCAATGCGCTCGGCGCCAGCATCAATACCATGACCTTGGGTGGACTCGCCATCGCCATCGGCGAAGTGGTGGACGACGCCATCATCGACGTCGAGAACATCTTTCGGCGCCTGCGGGAAAACCGCGCCCGAGCACAATCCTCATCCATCGCGAAAGTGGTGCTTGGTAGCTCGCTGGAAGTGCGCGGGGCGGTGACATATGCCACCTTCATCGTGGCCTTGGTCTTCCTGCCGGTGCTGTCGCTCTCCGGGGTGGCCGGCAAACTTTTCGCGCCGCTGGGGGAAGCATATATCGCGGCCGTGTTCGCCTCCTTGGCGGTAGCGTTGACCGTGACCCCTGCCCTGGCTTCCCTGTTGCTGGGACATACGCAAACCAGTCCCATCGATCATGCCTGGATCCGCGCGCTCAAGTCGGGGCAGGCGCGGGTACTCGCCGCCACTGCGCGCGGGCACCGGTGGCTGATGCTGGGAATCGTGATATTATTCTTGGCCGCAATGGCCGTCTTGCATTCGTTCGGAAGTAATTTCCTCCCGGAGTTCAGGGAACGGCATTTCATCGTGCATGTATCCACCGCACCGGGGACCTCCCTTGCCGAGTCGTTACAGCTTGGGCGCCACATTTCCACGGTCCTGAGCCGCATTCCCGCCGTCCGCTCGGTGGCGCAGCGGGTGGGGCGAGCGGAGAGGACGGGTACGGATACTTACGGCGTCAACGTGAGCGAATTTATTGTCGGTCTCAAACCCCTTTCCGGAAGCGCACAAGAGCAGGTCCTGGCCCGGATCCGCAAAACCCTCGCCGGGTTTCCAGGGGTCAGTTTCTCCGTGGAGACCCCGTTGTCGGATCGCATCGAAGAGACGATCTCCGGTTTCACCGCACCGGTAATCGTCAGTGTCTTTGGCACCAACTTCGATGTGCTCTATGAAAAGGCGCGGGAAATCGCCGCGGTTCTCAAGCAGTTACCCGGCGCAGTAGACGTGCAGATGCACGCCCCTCCAAGTGCGCCGCAACTGACCATTCGCCTTCGACGGACGGCGTTGGCCCGTTGGGGATTCGAGCCGGTGGATGTACTCGACGCGATCCAGACCGCCTATGCGGGCAGCATCGTTGCGCAAACCTACCAAGGGAACCGCGTGTTCAATGTGGTAGTCACATTGGATACTGCTGAGCGGCGGAATCCAGCGCAGGTGGGCAATCTGCCCTTGCGCAATCCCAATGGATTGATGGTCCCCCTGCGGGATTTGGCCGATATTTACGAAGGCGTTGGACCCTATGCCATTCTCGAAACCGCAGGGCAGCCCGTGCAGACCGTCACCGCGGCCGTTCATGGTCAGGCGTTGAGCGAGTTCGTGCATGCGGCCGAACACCGGATCCACAAGGATATTTCTTTCCCCCCTGGAACCTATGTGGTGTTTTCTGGCGCCGCGGAGGCACAGGCGAAAGCGCAAAGCG
>JAKCBU010000037.1 GCA_021839095.1 Pseudomonadota bacterium
GATCGGCAGGCGCAGGGTCTTGCCGATGAGGGCCGCGTAGCGCGGATCTTCAGGATGTACCGCCACCGCCACGTCGCCCAGCAGGGTTTCCGGGCGGGTGGTGGCGACCACGAGGGCGCCACTGCCATCGCTGAGAGGATAACGGATATGCCAGAGAGAGCCTTGCTCTGTTTCGCTGATGACCTCCAGATCAGAAACCGCGGTGCGCAGGACCGGGTCCCAGTTCACCAGCCGCTTGCCGCGATAAATCAGGCCTTCCTCATGCAGGCGGACAAAGACCTCGGTGACGGCATGGGAAAGCCCGCTGTCCAGCGTGAAACGCTCGCGCGACCAGTCACAGGAGGCCCCCAACCGTCGCATCTGCCGGGTGATATGACCCCCTGACTCATGCCGCCACTGCCAGACGCGCGCTAAAAAGGCGCTCCGGCCCATCCGCAGGCGGTCTTCGCCCGCCTGCGCCAGTTGCCGCTCCACCAGCATCTGGGTGGCGATGCCCGCATGGTCGGTGCCCGGCTGCCAGAGGGTACGCTCACCCCGCATCCGGTGGACGCGGGTGAGGATGTCCATCAGGGTATCCTGAAAGGCATGGCCCATGTGCAGGGTGCCGGTGACATTGGGTGGCGGCAGCATGATGCAGTAGGGCGTGCCGCCGCCCTCCGGCTGGAACAGGCCATGGGCCTCCCAGCGGGCGTAGCACTGGGCTTCGATTTCGGCGGGAGCGAAGGGGCGGTCCAGGGCGTCGGTCATCAAGGTCGGGACTCGTTTTCGGTGGGGGTGAGCTGGTCCAGGCCTTCGTGCAATACGCGCTGGAGTATTTCCGGGAGTGATCGCTGGAGTTCTTTGACCAGACTTTCGCGCAGCCTGATCCCCTCCAGGGCGAGTGTCCGCATCACGGCCAAACTCACCTGTTCTTTCCAGAGGGTCTGTAGATGTTGTGTCACCCGTTCTTCCATTTCATGGGTTATTCGCCTTTCTATCTCGTGGAAGAGCAGCGTCTCGAAGTTCTTGAGAAAGTCCAGGTCGAAGGGAAGGGGTGGTGTGGCCTCGATCTCCTCGGCGATGGCGGGGGGGGGCTCGGTTTCGGTCACCGCTGAGGGGGTTTCCGGCGTGGTCTCCGTATCTAAAGGCGCCGCGGCATGGGGGGCCGGTGTCTCCGCGGGCGGAATTGTTTCGGTTCCCCGGATGCGGGCCAGGGTGATCGCCAGTTCGTGTTCTTCGATGGATTGCTCTTGAACATGGGGCACGGGCTCATCCGGTGCGGATGAACCCTGCCAATGCGGCGCGGTTCCAGCATACGGAGCATGAGCGGCGGTGTCGAACGGTTCGCTTGTCGGGGACTCCTCCGGCTGCGCGGCGGTTGTTGCCGCGCTTTCCGCGGTGGTCGCCACTGGTGCGAAAGGCGCCATTGGTGCGTCCGCCAGGGGCCCCGGCGCGGGAGAGTCTGGCGGATATCGGAATTCCACCGGCGGAATTTCCTCTCCGGAATGGCGCCAGAGAGGCGGCGGCAAGCCTTCGCGCAACAGCCGTGTGAGCACTAGGGGAACACTGCTGTCGGTATTTTTCGACTCTTCAAGGATGGGTTCTTTACGGGCTTGTGTGCGTGCCATGGGCAAACCTCCGGTCAGACTTCTAGGGGATGCACCTGCATGGTGAATCCGGCGTTTTTCAACTCTCGATACCGAGCCCTGGCGCTTTCCCGCGCTTTTTCCGTTGCGGGGATGAAGTCGACGAGCCGCGTGCAGATAGGCAGTTCCGCGGGTAAGTCGTTCAGTTCGCAGAATATCAACGCAATGCTCTGTTTGGGCCAGGTGTCTTGTTCGTGAATGCGCACGCGCTCTCCAGCGGCGCGCGCGTGCGGCACGAAGGCCCCCGCCTGAAAGGTCCAGAGCAGATCATCCATCGCCTGAGCGGTTTCCGCGTCGGGGCACAGGATATCCACTTCTCCCATCATCTGCCAGGCTTTGGCGATGACACGGCACATGCCGCGCCGTCGTTCGTAAGGAGTGAGCAGGGTGGGCGGGAGTTCGTAGAAAGACGCGATGGGCAAATCGTGCTCCTCTCAAACGCCCTGTTGTCGCGCCCGCTGCAACAAATACTCCACCAGTAGCGGCACGGGGCGGCCCGTGGCACCTTTGTGCTCACCACTCTGCCAGGCCACTCCGGCGATATCCAAGTGCGCCCAGCGGTAACTTTCCGTGAAGCGGGAGAGAAAGCAGGCGGCAGTGATGGTCCCCGCAGGCCGCCCGCCAACGTTGGACAGATCGGCGAAGGGGCTCTTCAATTGTTCCTGATAGGTGTCGAACAAAGGTAACTCCCAGGCTCGATCCATACTTTCCCGACCGGCCGCAAGGAGATCGTGGACGAGTCCTTCATGATTGCCCATCACTGCCGCGGTCTGGTGTCCCAAAGCGATGATGCAGGCGCCGGTGAGGGTGGCCATATCGATCACCACGTCGGGCTCGAAACGCTCCACATAGGTCAGGGCATCGGCGAGGATCAGTCGTCCCTCGGCGTCCGTGTTGATGATTTCAACGCTCAACCCTTTCATGCTCCGATGAATGTCACCAGGTTTGGTGGCCTGTCCACCAGGCAGATTTTCGGAAGCGGGTACTACCGTGATCACGTTCAGGGGTAGTTTCATCTCAGCCGCGGCCTGAAGGGCCGCCAGGGCCGAGGCGCCGCCGCACATGTCATATTTCATCTCATCCATCTTGTCGGCCGGTTTCAGAGAGATGCCGCCGGCGTCGAAGGTGAGCCCCTTGCCGACCAGCACAATGGGCGCCTGATCTTCGGCGCCGCCCCGGTATTCGAGGATGATCAGCCGCGGTGGCTGGCGGGAACCATGGGCAACCCCGAGGAGCAGCCGCATGCCCAATTCTTCCATGTCCTCTGGACCGAGAATGGTACTTTTTATGCCCAAACGCCGGGCCATGGCTTCCGCTTGTTCGGCGAGCCAGGTCGGTGTGCAAACGTTTCCCGGTTCATTGGCCAGATCCTTGGCCCAGGCGACCGCCCGGGCGGTCGCCTGGGCCGCCGTCGCCGCCGCCTGAACTTCTGCCCATTCAGCCGAGAGGTTCTCTGGAACAGGGATCTGGAGGGTGGTGAAAGGTCGTTTCGGTTTGTCCGCGGGTATCTTATGCCGATCGAAATGGTAATCGGCTTCTGCTATGGTTTGTACCAGCATTTTGGTGAGGGCGGGTGCGGAACGGTGGACTACAGGGATGTCCAGCAGAGGGAAGCTGGCGTTGCCCACCTGGGCGTGGTGCAGGGCCCGGGCCGCGGCCAGTACGGCCTTTTGAAATTGACTATCCTTGATCTTGCCGTGAGTGCCCAAGCCCAGAATCAGTACCCGTCCGGCGGCAATTCCCGGTACCTGGTAAAGCATCTGCGTGTGACCGCATTCACCCGTAAAATCTCCCGTATTCAGGAAGGTCCGAATGACGCCACCACTTTCCTGATCGATTAACGCGGCCGCGGGGCTGAGTATTGCGTTTTCATAAACACCAACCACGACGCAGTCACTGGTGACGGCGGCGGGGCTGCTGGACTGCACGACTATCTCCACGGCAATTCTCCTGATAATCTTGTGGGGAGGGACTCACGATGATTTCACAGATAGAAAATAAGCCCCAGGGGCATGGGGAATCAAGTCTTGCCGATGGTTGGCAGAGATTGCCCGCTTGACGCGCATTCAATACCAGATCGTGCGGGACGTCTCGGCCTACTTTTTGCTGACCTGTCTGGTGGTGCTGGCCATTCTCGCCATCGGCCAACTGGCGCAGTTGTTGAAGCAGGTGGCTTCGGGGCAATTGCCACTGCCGATCGTGCTCCAGTTGCTTGGTCTGGCGGTGCCGACCCTGCTGGTGACCGTGTTGCCGCTGGCTTTTTTCTTTGCCGTTTATCTCGTGTTCAGCAACCTCTATCGCTCCAACGAGATGGTGGCTATCCGTAGTACCGGCATCGGACTGGTCGGGCTACTGCCCCCGGTGGCCGCGGTGGCCGCGATCATCTTCTGCCTGGAACTGGCCTTGTCTTTGTCCTGGGCGTCCGGCGCGCAGCGGCAATTGCAGGCGGAGTCCATGCGTTTGACCAACGCCGCCGCAGAAGCCTTGTTGCAGCCCGGTAGCTTTGCTGATTTGCCAGGCGGACGGGTTATTTACGTGGGGCAGGCCGTTGGCAAAGACAGCCACCGCTTTCGCGAGATATTTTTGTCTATCTCACACCATGGGCAGCGGGATCTGGCCACGGCGGCCTATGGGGAGATCAAGCCCGCCCAGGATGGCACCTTGACCCTGGTGCTGGTGGATGGGCAACGGTATCTTGGGCAGCCTGGGCAGGGAGGGTTCAAGATTCTTTCCTTCGCGCGTTACAGAATCCTGCTGGGTAAATCTGTCAACAAGACCGCGGAACCCGGGGGCATTGATTGGGGCAGCGCATCTCTGCCCCAGATTTGGCAGCACCTGCGCGGCGCGGAGATGCGCTTTGCCGTGTCCGAACTGGAGTGGCGCCTGCTCTGGCCTCTGGTGTTGCCTCTGCTCGCCTTGCTGGCGATTCCACTGGCTTATAGCGAGCCCCGCGGGGGTGGGCGGGCGGCGGGGCTGTTGGTAGGTATACTGTTTTTGCTGGCCACCAACAATCTTGTAGTCTACGTGAAGGAACACATGATGCGTGGGGAGATGCCCCTTTTCCCCGGGATGGCTTGGGTGCTCTTGATGATCCTGGCGGTGGCCGCTTATGCTTTCTTCCGGCGCAATCGGGATCTGCCCATGCTGCCTGTCTGGCGTGGAAGGGACTTGGCATGAAACGCGCCGATCGACTGTTGTTCCGCGGGATGTTGCTGTATAGCAACCTGATATTGGTGTTGCTGCTGGCGCTGATTTTCATAGCCCAACTGATCGCCAAGTCTTCCGGGCCGGGACATGGCGTCTGGTCCATGGCGCAGCTCGTGGTTTATTCCACTTTACAGTTGCCGGAAGTGGCCTACGATGTGATTCCGCTGGCCTTGCTGCTCGGCGCCTTGGTCTGGATGAGCATCCTCAATGGGCACTCGGAGCTGATCGCCCTGCGCATGTCGGGATGGTCGGTTTGGCGTCTGGAGCGGCCTCTCCTGCTGGTTGGACTGCTTGGTGCGGGACTCATGTTTGCGCTGGGGGAATTGGTGGTGCCGGAGACCGCCCCAGCCGCAGAAGCCATGTGGGCCAACGCCGGAGCGCCCGGAGCCGGCTTCCATGACATGGGCGCTCAGGGGCTTTGGCTGCGTGACGGTTCCCAGATCATTCAGATTTTGGCGGTGGGTAATGGCGGGCAGACCCTGCGTAATTTGCATATTGTGCAGGTCCAAAGCGGGTTGGTGGGGATTTCCGCGATGCTGACGGCCCGGCAGGCGCAGTTTCGTGCCGGTCACTGGATCTTGTTGGGGGTTCACCGTTTCGAAATCACGCCCCGTCAGATTCTGATGAAATCCATGGGAGAGATGCCTTGGTCGGTGTCTCTGCACCCCGCCACCTTGCGTAGCTTTTCGCATCCGACGCGCACCATGACGCTGCTCACATTGTGGCGGACTTACCGGGCGCTGCAAGGCACCGCGCTGACGATGAATCGCTTCGCGCTGGCTTTCTGGCAGCGGGTGAGTTATCCGTGGGTGGGCCTGGTCATGATTCTGCTGGCCGTACCCTTTGTGACCCGCAATCCGCGCGGCGGGGGTCTGGCGGCTCGTGTGCTGACGGGCCTGATCCTGGGGCTGGGCTTTCATTTCTTGACGGAGATGTCCGGGTACATCAGTGTGTCCGGCGGCATTCCGCCGATGGCGGCCACCTGGCTGCCCATTTTGCTTTTTGCGGTAATTGCCGGATTCCTGCATCGCCTCAGCCGGTAATGCGTTTTGGGGGATTTCGTCTAACACTAACGAACAGATTGTGACGAACTCCGTTTACCTTATAATCAGCAAAGATAAGCTTGGGTGGGTGATGGAGCGTTGCGGTTGAGCTGTCCTGCTAGATGACGGAGATCAGTAATGACGAAATTGCCCATGCTTGTTGAAAGGCTCCGGGAATATCACCAGTGGCGCCAAGAGGTTGCCGAGGCGGTGCAAAAAATGGCAGGGCTCTCGGCGCAGTTCGAGCTGTTGCCCAGTGGAGCCATGTTGCGGATGGAGAATCTCGCGCGGGAAATCGCACAGGATCAGTTGCGAATATCTTTCTTTGGGGAATTCGCCCGCGGCAAATCCGAGCTCATCAACGCGCTTTTCTTTTCTGACCTGGGTACGCGCTTGCTCCCTTCCGGACCCGGTCAGACGACGATGTGTCCCGTGGAAATTCGCTTTAGCCACCTGGCGCCCTCCCTGCAACTCTTGCCTATTCGCACGCGCACGTTGAGCAATTCCATCGAGCAGCTCAAACAGTCACAGGATCTCTGGTCTTGTTCGCCGTTGAATCCGGAGGACCATGAAGCCTGCGTCACCGCCATGGCGCAGCTTACCGAGACGCTCTGCGTGTCTCTGGAAGACGCGCGACGCTATGGCCTTTGCCCATCGGTAAAGATGAATGACAGGGGGCAGGACGTCAGCAATTGCCCCTCCTGCGGACCTGGAAAAGTACGTATTTCACGTTGGCGCTACGCGCTCTTGCAATGGGCCCATCCCGTGTTGGAGGCGGGGTTGGTGATTCTCGACACGCCCGGCCTGAATTCCATCGGTAGTGAGGCGGATCTGGGTCTGGAAGCGGCGCGTGAGGCCGATGCGGTGATTTTTGTGCTCAGCGCCGACACCGGGGTGACCCAGAGTGATTTGGATATATGGGAACAGTCCCTCAATCGTTATCCATTACGCAACCAACTGGTGGTTTTGAACAAGGTGGATACGCTCTGGGACGATTTGCGGGACGCTGAACAGGAAATGACCGCGATTCACGCGCAGCGGGAAACCACCGCGCAGCGGCTCAACCTTCAGCCGGATCAGGTGATTGCGGTTTCGGCGCAGAAAGGGTTGCTGGGGCGTATCCGGAATGACGAAGCGCTGTGCGCGCGGAGTGGCCTGGCGGTATTGGAAGAGGCCATCGCAGAAATCATCATCCCCGGCAAGCGAGATGCGACCCTGGAAGAGGCGCGACGCTTGATCAGCAGGGCGGTGCTGGATCAGCGGGTGCTGTTGGGCGAACAGATCCAGAATCTGGAGGGAGAAATCGAGGGCATGGAACGGCTGAAGGCGCAAACTGGCGAGCAGTTGCCGCGTCTTTTGGAGCGCCAGCAAAAACTGTTGCGGACTTTTGCCAGTGACCGTAACGGTTTCGCCCTGAAGGAAAAGGAATTTATCGAATCGGCGGACACTTGGCTCCTGCAGGCCCTGTCCCTGGAACATCTGGAGCAAATCATCCAGTCCGCACGCGCCGAATTGTTGGCGGCATGGACGACAGTGGGGATCTATGACCGTTTTTCGCAGTTTTTTGTGGATACGATCGCGCAGTTCGATACCGCCCTCGAACGGGCCAACCGCTTATCCGCGCTGATGCTCGACGCCTATCGGACTTTGGAGCAGCAGTACGGGTTACCCAAACTCGATACCATTCCCTATGCGATTCTGCCGCGCAGGGCCGAGTTGTTGGCCATGGCGGACAGTTATGAGCGTTTTGGTAAACGACTGGAAATTGCGGCGACCACGCAAGGGGCCGTGGTGCGCAAGGCCTTCTTATCCCTGGCGAATCAAGTACAGGCGTTCGTCGCGGAAACCCGCCGCGAATTACAGGCCTGGGTAAGAGAGTCACTGGAATTAATGAATCGACAGTTGGAACTTTACGCGATCCAGTCCAAAGAGAAACTGGAAGCGCTGGAATCCATTGTCGAATCTTCGGCCAATATCGTGCCGCGCATCCATGTGCTGGAAGGACAGCGGCAGGAGAAAACGACACAACTGGAGACACTGAATACCGCATTCCTCGCCCTTTCGGATCTTT
>JAKCBU010000038.1 GCA_021839095.1 Pseudomonadota bacterium
TTGTACCGCGGTGGTCAGGACCTCGCCGCCGATGGCCGTCTCCACGAGACGGTTCACATCCGCCACCGAAAGACCGTAGCGGGCGGCCTTGGCGCGGTCGGTGTGCACGACGATGTAGCGGCCGCCGGTAACACGGGCCGCGTAGGCGCTCTGGGTGCCGGGTATTTTCTGTAAAACCGTTTGGAGTTTTTGTCCCAGGCGGTTCAGTACATCCAGATCCGTCCCGGCCACTTTGATGCCAAGGGGGGTTGTCAACCCGGTAGTCACCATCTCCACCCGGTTCTTGATCGGCTGCGTCCACACGTTGGACAGGCCAGGAATGCGCAATGCCTCATTCATCCGGTTTTGCAGCCGGTGTATCGTCATCCCGGCGGGCCACTGATCCGGCTCTTTGAGGGTGACGGTCGTATCAAACATCGACAGGGGTGCCTGATCGGTCGCCGTTTCGGCCCTGCCCGCCTGCCCGAAGACCGTTTTCACCTCGGGGAAGGTCTTCAGGATGCGGTCCGTCTGCTGCAGGACCATGGCCGCCTCACCGATGGAGACGGCAGGGTCCTGAAAGATCGGCATGTAGAGCAGCGTCCCTTCGTTCAGGGGGGGCATGAACTGTGACCCCAGACGGTTCCAGGGATAAAAGAGGGTGGCCGTGAGCAGCAGGGCCAGGATCAAAATGATCCAGGGCGCGCGCAGGACAGCGTGGATGATCGGCCGGTAGAGGAAAGCCAGGACCCGGTTCAGCGGGTTTCTGTGTTCAGGGAGGATGCGACCGCGGATGAACCAGGCCATGAGGATCGGCACCAGGGTGATAGAGAGCATGGCGGCGGCGGCCACGGAAAATGTTTTGGTGAAGGCCAGCGGCGCGAACAGTTTGCCATCCTCACCGCCCAGGGCGAACACCGGCAGGAAGGAGACCGCGATGATGATCAGCGAGAAGAACAGGGCCGGACCGACCTCCGCCGCCGCCGCCGTGGCCGCCGCCCAGGGGTCGACCCCGGACGTTCTTTCGAGATGCTTGTGCATGTTTTCGATCATGACCACGGGGGCATCCATCATCACGCCGATGGCGATGGCGATACCGCCCAGGGACATGATGTTGGCGGGGACATCCATGGCCCACATGATAAGAATGGCGGCCAATATCCCCAATGGCAGGGCGACGAGAGCCACCAGCGCCGAGCGCGCGCGCAGCAGGAAGAGCAAGGAGATGAGCGCCACCGCCAGGGATTCTTCCAGCAGCTTGCCGGTCAGGGTATGGATGCTGCGCTGGATCAGCGGCGCTTGGCTGTACGTGGTGACGACCTGCACCCCCTTGGGCAGGGAGGGCTGGATCTCCTTGAGCTTGCCCTCGATCTGATGGATGAGGGCATAGGCGTTGCCCCCCTGGTTCATCATCACGATTCCGCCCACCACCTCGCCCTGGCCATTCAATTCAGCAACACCATTGGGCAACTGTGGACCCAACTGCACCCGGGCCACCTCCCGCAATGTGATGGGCACGCCGTCGCGCACCCCCAGCGACGCGTTTTCCAGGTCCTGGAGAGAATGGATATAACCCGAGGTGCGGACGATATAACTCGCTTCCCCCATCTCCACCACCGAGCCGCTGGTCTCCCCGTTGGCGGCGCGGATGGCGGCCTCCACTTCCGGCAGGGTCAGGTCGTAGGCGAGGAGTTTCTGGGGATTCACCACCACCTGGTACTCCTGCACCATGCCGCCCACCGTGGCCACCTCCGCGACGCCGGGGATGCCCTGCAGTGCGTACTTGAGAAACCAGTTCTGCAGGGTGGTGAGCTGGGCCAGATTCAGAGTCCCACCGGGGTCCCTGAGGGCGTACTCGTAGATCCAGTCCACCCCCGAACTGTTGGGACCCAGGGCTGGCGTGACCCCCGGCGGCAGCTTGGACTGTACCTGGCTCAGGTATTGGAGCACCAGATTGCGGGCCTGATAGATGCTGGTGCCTCCCTTGAACAGGATATAGACATAGGAGTCCCCAAACATCGAATAGCCGCGCACGGCCTGGGCGCCAGGGACCTCCTGCAGGGTGGTTTCCAGGGGATAGGTCACCTGATCCTGAACGATTTGCGGGGCCTGGCCCGGGTAGGAGGTCTTGATGATGACCTGGGTGGGCGAGATGTCGGGGATGGCCTCCAGCGGAAGGTCGATCACCGCCAGCGCACCGCCGGCCATCAGTACCAAGGCGGCGATCACGACCAGGGCGCGATTCGCCATACACCATCGCATGATCGCTCTAATCATGAGACTGCCCTCCCGGACCCATGTTCATCCCGGCCATGGCGCTCCGGGTGGACGCCGTGTTGCCTCCCAGCATGCGGGCCTTGACCGACTGGAACTGAGACTCGGAATAAAGCAGGAACTGGGCGCTCTCCACTACCCGATCCCCCGTCTTGAGCCCCTGGTCGATGGCCACCCAGCCGTCGGCCTCCGCACCCAGGGCGACCTCCACCGGCAGGAAGTGCCCTTGGCCCTCCCCCAGCATCACGTAATCCCCCTGGGCGGTATGTAATACGGCACTGCTGGGTACGGCCAGGGCTTTCTGGGCGCCCGCCAAAACCGTGGCGTCGGCATAGGTGCCGGGGCGCAAGGTTCCACCCGGATTGGGAATACTCAGCCGGGCCGTCACCGTCCGGTTTTTGGGGTCCAAGGTGGGATAGAGAAAACTCAGACGTCCCTCCCAGGATGTGCCGGGATAGGCGGGCAGGCGCAGACGCACGGGATCGCCGATCCGTACCCAGGGCAGTTGGTGGGTGTAGAGCGCCACATTGACCCAGATCCGGTCGAGATTGGCGATTGCATAGACATTCGTCTGCGGCGAGACATACCCCCCCTGGTGCACATCGAGGGCCTCGACCACCCCGGAAGCGGGCGCCAGGAGCGGCACGTCCCGCGCCGCCGTGCCGCGCCGGGCGAGTGCCGCGATCTGGCCTTGCGGCATGCCCAGCCGTCGTAATTTCGCCCTGGCCGCCGCCAGCAGTGCGGGGTCTTCCGTCGTCCCGTCCTGGCGGCGGGCAATGAGATATTCCTGCTGGGCGCTATACAGCTCGGGGGAGTACACCTCGGCGAGCACCTGTCCCCGCTGCACGGGGTCGCCCACGGCACGGACGTTCAAGCGTGTCACCCAGCCGGAGAAACGCGGATTGACGGAATAGACCCGGTTCTCGTCCACCGCCACGGTGCCCACGGTGTGGATGGCGTGGCCCATCGGACGGCGCTGGACATCCACGAGACGCACTCCCAGGTTTTGCGCCAGGCGCGGATCGATGCTGAGGCCGGACGCCTTTTGCGCGCTCGGACTGGAGGCATACACCGGGATATAGGGCATCCCCATGCTGTCCTTCATCGGGTGATCCGAATGAATCTTGGGGTCCATGGGCGCGGCCCAGTAGAGGATGTGCCGCCCCTTGGGGGTGTTTTTCGGAGAATGGGTTACAGTGGAGTTGGCGCCAGGCGCGGCGGCGGGGACCCGCAGCCACCACACCGCACCCGCCCCAAGGGCTGCGCCAAAGCTGAGCAGGCCCATGCCGATGATCCAGTGGCGTGATTTCATGGCTGCGCTCCCTCTGCGGTGGTGAGGAAATCCAGTTCCGCAACACTGAGAGCCAGGTCGCGGCGGTACTGCAGGCGGGTCAAGGCATAGCCCAACACGTCCTTCTGGGTACGCAGCACCGTGCTCAGCGTGCTGCGCCCCCCCGAGTAGGCGGCGAGCGCCGCGGAGAAGGCAGCGCGTGCGGTGGGCAGCAGTTGTCGATCGGTGCGCTCCAACTGGGTCTTGAAGGCGACATAGCGCGCGAAAGCGGCACGCGCCTGCCGGGTCAAGGCCAGATGCTGATCGTCATAGCGATATTGCGCCTGCAGGGCCTTGGCCCGGGCGGCGGCGACGTCCTGGTCCTGGCGATCTCCCGGAAATATGGGCAGGCTCAGGTCAACCCCCGCCGACAGCCAGTTGGGGCTGCCGGGGTAGAAATCCTGACCGTAATCGACACTGACCGTGACGTCCGGCCAATAGCCCCGTTTGGCCACCCGCACGCCCATTTGCGCCGCGCGGGTTTGCGCCTGGGCGGCGCGCAGGAGGGGTTGGCCGGAGAGCCGGACTTCCGCTTCGGCAAGGGTGGGCGGAGGTGGCAGATTCGGCCATTGATGCGCTATGGACGGCGGTTCCGGCAGATTCAGAATCTGCGCGATTTGCGCGAGATCGCTCGCCCGGTCCGCTTGCAATTTGCTGATATCATTGGCCAGACTATCGCGCGCCAACTGCGCGCGGAGCACATCGGCCTGTGACCCCTGGGCGGAGCGGTAAAGCGCCAGCGCCGCTTGCACGGTCTCGGATTGCAACCGCTCCTGGTGGCGGACCGTTGCCACCGCATCTTCGGCATAGAGGGCTTGCAGCCAGGCGCGGCGCAGCAACAGCACCAATTCGGCGGACTGGCCGCGCAAGGTGTCAGCCGCTTCCCGCGCCTCTATCCCCGTCTGTTGTCCCTCCAGCCCCAATTTGCCAAAGGAGGGAAACGTCTGACTCAGACCCACGCTCAGCATGCTCATCTGCTGCTGGTTCATGGAGAAGCTGTTGAGGGGCAGATTGACGGCGCCGAGGGCGAGGTGCGGATCGGGCAGTTGGGCCACCGCCACGGCCTGGTGCCGTAGTTCAGCAATCTTTTGGGTCAGGACGCCGAGACCGGGATTCTGCCGCAGAGCAATCGCCTCAGCGCTCTGCAGACTCAATGGGGCGGCCCAGACGGTCGTGGCCGAAAGGACCAAAAGTACTCCGGTCAAGAGGCGAATTCCGCTCCCTGCCGATTGAATGAGACGACCACGAGCATGGATATGCATAAAAAATCTCCACGGCAAACCAGTGACATGTTTCCCCCATTTAGCGAGGGGTGCCAGCTTGCTCGGAAGATTTCAAATGACCAACCGCATGTGTTCGAGCGGTGGAGGCTGGTAGGGAGGATGGGCGTAAAAAAACGGGCTTACCGCCAAGCGAAATCCTACCGGGCGGAGAAAAATGACAGGGCCCGTCATCATCGCGGCGGGGACGTTTACTCCGGAAAGCCTTAATCCCCTTGGGGCATGCGCTTCCGCGCAGACCGACATGCACGGACCGGACATCGCGCAGGCTTGCGCGCTCATATCCATGCCATGACTCCCCAGGCAACAAGGCATCTCCGACATCGATACGCTGGGCAGCGCCGCGGGTGGAGTACCCAATGGCATGGCGGCTACCGTGGCATGACTCATCCACGTGCCGAGGAGGAACACGGTGAGCACGGCGAATGCGGAAAAATATCGACGGATTCTCTGCATATCGATGTCAGGCAATCTCGATTCGTAAGTCTGCACTGTAGCAAACATAATCATAAAATGACAAGCGGTCATGGGGCCGGCCTCCGTCGCAATGACAGACGGGCGGCCAATGCTCCCAGCGCCAGACCGGCCACCACATCCACGGCCACGTGCTGGCGGAGGGCCAGGGTGGAATACGCGATGCCGATACACCACACCCAATTGAAAAAGAGCACCCACAACGGTGCGCCAAAACGGCGAAGCAGATGATGCAACCAGATGCTGGAAAAAACCGCGGTGGCGACATGCAGCGAAGGGCAGGCATTGCCAGAAGCATCCGCATGTTTAAGTAAATCCACGTCGGGATAATGCGCCCAATGGATGTGGGCCGCGGGCACCGCCGTGGGCCAAAAGTAGAAAATGCCCAGTCCCACGAGACACGTCCCGGCCATGGCCCAGCCATAGTCATACAACTCGCGTCGCGTCGCCAGCAACGCCGGAGGCAGGGACACGTAGAACCACAGCGATAGATAGATGGGCAGCGCCATGGGCTGGAAACCGATCAGATGGTCCAACAGAGTCTTTGGCATCACCGTTGGCGGATAGGCCGGGTCTTTGAGCACATAAAAGTAAGCGCCAAAAAACAGGCTAATGAAAAGCGTCGTCCCGATACTCTTGAGATAGACGTGCCTGGGTATTACCGCGGCGACCTGACGGTACCATGGCGTTTGCGGATTATTTTCGTTCAAGTGTATTCTCCGGGGAGCCGGTGCGTGCCCGCAACTGACCTGCCCGAACAACGGGAGTTGGTCGACCACGTCGCCAGCCTGCTAGGAAAGAACCGTTCAGACTTCATGCTGGAGGCCGCTTATGAAAGCGGCGCGGGCGGTTATGCCCTGCCCGGCAGTTCCGTGCCGCGACTCATGCCGTCGATATGGTCACGTATCTACCTTGGAGTTCTCGCCTCATCTTGAATTTTAACTCGACCATCCGCCCTAAAATAAAGAGCCGGGAAGGAAAAATCAAGCGGATTGCCTGATCGGCCATTCCGATTTCCCCAGCCGAGCGTTCACGCCGATTTTGAGGATCACGCGGAATCGAAACCCGCGTCCGTCAGACTGGCGCCGCCGTGAATGGCTGCGGCCACTACATGCCGGTCATCGGCGTCCGGCAACTTGACGGACGGGATCAGATGCTCGAAGCCGGTGATCAGGCTGTCGCGGACGTGGGCGTTCATCAGCGACCGCGTCCGCTCCAGGTCTTGCACCTTCAGGTCTGGCCGCTGCTTCAGAACGTTACGCGTCCACTCGTCGTGGATCATGTCTGTCCAACGCGCCCGGTACAGATCGGTCAGCGCCAGACGCATCAGCAGGTCGCGCAACGGTGCCGGGTAAGAGCACGCACGCTTCGAACTCATTCATTCGTACCCCATCTTGAGCGCCTGGGCCTGCTCGGCCAGTGCATCGAGGGCCTTGCTGCGCTCAGCGTCGATCTGCTCCTTGTACGCGATCACGTCCTGGTAACGGACCCTACGGTGCGTGCCGATCTTGTGGAACGGGATCTCGCCGCGCTCCAGCAACTGCACGAGGAACGGTCGCGAGACGTTGAGCACGTCCGCTGCGTCCTGGGTCGTCAGTTCGGCGTGGATCGGGATGATGCTGACCGCGTTGCCCTCACCGATTTCGGTCAGGACATCCACGAGCAACCGCAGCGCCGACACCGGGACCCGAACCGGGTGGGCCGCGCCCTTGTCGTGGTCTTGCCGCGCAGGCAACCAAAATGACACCCATTCACACCCATTCCGGGGTAAGACAGCCCGCCGTGCAGCGAATAACTTGCGCATGCGGAGATTGCGGCTCATAATCTCCGCATGAATAGCGGTGATTACAAATACATCTGGCAGTCCAACGACTGGCCGAACTGGCACTTCGACCTGGGAGCGCTGGCTGGGCCTATGGCTGACGTCAGTCGTGCCCAAGGACTTCTGATGGGCCGTCTGGCTGACGTGGGCATGGCGCTGCGCGATCAGGCCAGCCTGGCCGCGCTCACCGAGGACGTGGTCAAGACCAGTGAAATCGAGGGCGAGCAGCTCAACGTCGAATCGGTGCGTTCGAGCATCGCGCGCCGATTGGGCGTGGACATCGGCGCCCTGGCCCCGGTGGATCGGCATGTCGAAGGCGTGGTCGAGATGGTGCTCGATGCCACCGCCAACTGCCATGCGCCGGTGTCGCGGGAGCGACTGTTCGGCTGGCATGCCGCGCTGTTTCCTACCGGCTACTCCGGACTCTCCAAGATCAAGGTCGGCGCCTGGCGCGACGATGCCAGCGGTCCGATGCAGGTGGTGTCTGACCCCATCGGCCGCCAGCGGGTGCATTTCGAAGCGCCGCCTGCCGATCGCCTCGAGGCCGAAACCAGCCGCTTCCTCGACTGGCTGAATGGTGCGTCGAACGAACCGCCGTTGCTCAAAGCTGTCCTCGGCCATCTGTGGTTCGTCACTCTGCACCCCTTCGACGATGGCAATGGCCGTATCGCCCGGGCCATCGGTGATCTGCTGCTGGCGCGTGC
>JAKCBU010000039.1 GCA_021839095.1 Pseudomonadota bacterium
AAAGCGGAGCGGAGGGGCATGAAGGTCAACCCAGTATTACTGGTAATTTTTGATGGCTTCGGCCTCAACCCCAATCGCGCCTTCAATGGCTGGGCACTGGCGCACACGCCGCATCTCGATCACTACTTCGCCAGCTTTCCTCATACCGCCCTGCAAGCTTCGGGGCGGGCGGTGGGCCTGCCAGACGGACAATTCGGCAATTCGGAGGTGGGTCACCTCACCCTGGGTTCGGGACGGGTCCTTCTGCAGGATCTGGTGCGCATTTCCGATAGCCTGGAGGACGGCAATTTTGCGCGGATTCCGGCTTGGCAGGATATGCTCAGGGACGCCAAACGCCTGCATCTGGTAGGCATGGTCTCCGATGGTGGCGTGCACTCTCATATCGATCATCTGCTGGGCATTTTGCCACTGACAGTGGCTGCAGGTGTGGAACCGGTTATCCACATGATTACGGACGGCCGGGATACAGCGCCGCAGTGTGCCGATCTCTACGCCCGTCAGGTGGAAGAAATCCTGCACAAGCTGGGCCAGGGGCGCATTGCCACCGTCTGCGGGCGTTATACGGCCATGGACCGTGCCGGCTACTGGGATCGGACGGAAAAGGCCTGGGCCGCCCTGCTGCGCGGCGAAGGGCTCACTGCAGATACCGCTGAAGCGGCCATTCACAGTGCCTGGAAGCGCGGTGAGGGAGACGAGTTCATTTCGCCCACCGTCATTGGTGATCCGCAGCAAAACCGTATTGCCGCCGACGAGCCTGTCTTCTTTTTCAACTTTCGCTCGGATCGCATGCGCCAGCTCAGCGCCGCCATCGCCATGCCGGCCTTCGCCCACTTCGACCGCCGTGGCGAGTCTGCCAGGCGTGCCCTGTGCATGGCTTCCTACGACGACGAGTACCCGTTCCCGGTACTGTTTCCCCCGGAAATTCCCGTCAAGGTCCTGGCCGAAGTGGTCAGCGACGCGGGACAGCAACAGTTCCATTGTGCCGAGACCGAGAAATACGCCCATGTGACCTATTTTTTCAATGGCGGCCGGGAAGACCCCTTTCCCGGCGAGGATCGCGAGATCATCCCCTCGCCGCAGGTGGCCACTTACGACCTGAAGCCGGAAATGAGTGCCTCCCAGGTGGCGGACCGCATCATCGCGGCCCTGGAGAGCGGCAAGTATGCCTTTGTACTGGTGAACTTCGCCAATGGCGACATGGTCGGGCATACCGCCAAAATCCCCGCCATCCTGCGCGCGGTGGAAACCCTCGACCTGCAGTTTCACCGGGTGCTGCAGGCGGCGCAGCGGCAAGGCTTCAAGGTCATTCTCACCGCCGATCACGGCAACTGCGACGAAATGGTGGACCCGGTGACGGGTGAGCCACACACCCAGCATACGGTGTATCCGGTGCCCATGCTGCTGATTGGCGAACCGGGCGTGCACCTGGGTATTGGTCGTGGTACCGCCGATATCGCCCCCACCATCCTGGAGCTCATGGGTCTGCCACAGCCCAAAGAAATGACGGGACATAGCATCCTCCTCAAAAACCGGCCCGTCTGAAAGCACTTTCCTATCGGAATTAAGGAGAACACGTTATGAGTGCCAACGATCGCATCAACGAAATCGCTCAGCTCACCGAACGTCTCAAAGACAAGTATCCCGCCGAAATCAATGCGTTCCTCGGTTTTATGGGGAAGACCGAGGGTAATCCGGCCCTGGGCAAGGCGCAGAAGGAACTGATCAATGTAGCATTGTCCGTTGCCGCCCAATGTGAATGGTGTATCGCGCTCCATGTCAAAGGCGCCGTAACCGCCGGAGCGACTCGCGATGAAATCATGAGTGCAGGCTTTTTGGCAGTGCTCATGCATGGCGGCCCGGCGCTCATGTATCTGGTGCGCCTGACCGAGGCCGTCGATGCGTTTTTGCCGGAAGAAAGCCATGGATAGGGCACAAATGACGGACATGCTCCGGGATATGTTACGCGCACGGGCTTTTGAAGAGGCGGCGGCGCAGGGCTACGCCCAAGGTAACATCGCCGGTTTTTTGCATCTGTATCCCGGTGAAGAGGCCGTGGCGGTCGGTGTGCTGCATGCGGCAGAACCGGGCGACTATGTGGTCAGTACCTATCGCGAGCATGTTCATGCCTTGGTGCGCGGCATTCCGGCGCGGCAGATCATGGCCGAACTGCACGGCAAGAAAACCGGCATCAGCGGCGGTATGGGCGGCTCCATGCATCTGTTTGACAAAAAGCGGCGCTTTCTGGGCGGTTACGCCATCGTCGGCGAGACCTTTCCCATCGCCTTGGGCGCGGGCTACGCCGTGGCCTACCGCAATCTGCCCGAGGCAGTGCTCTGCTTCTTCGGGGATGGCGCGGTGAATCAGGGTACTTTTCATGAGTCCCTGAACATGGCCGCCCTGTGGAAGCTTCCCATTTTTTTCATCTGCGAAAACAACCATTATCAAATCGGCACCGAGATCCACCGGCACTCCGCCATCACCGAGGTCTACAAACGCGCCTGCGCCTATGGCATCCCCGCCGAAAAGGCGGATGGCATGAACGTCATCGCCGTATATGAAGCGGCAGAGAGGGCGCTGGAGCGCATCCGCGCCGGAGACGGGCCACAGTTCCTCGAACTGGAAACCTACCGTTACCGGGGGCACTCCATGGCGGACTCCGGCAGTTATCGCCCGAATGTGGAGCTCAATGCCTACCAGGCCAACGATCCCATCGCGGCGGCAGTCCATGAGGCGGAGTATCCGTATCCCGGCATCGAGGCCGTTGCCGCAGCCAGTGCCAATAGCGTAACCCGCTTTGCCGACCATTGCTGCCAGGAGGGGCACCTCGACGATGCGACGGTCGAGCGTATGCGCCGAGAGGTTCAGGAGGAAGTGGCAGATGCGGTGACTTTTGCCGAACAGAGCGCCGCACCGGATATGGAGGATGCCTGGAAGGCCTTCCGTTCCAACCGTCGTTTCGAAACCCTCATGGAGGTCGCGCGATGAGCGAGATGTTTTACTGGCAGGCGTTGAACCGCGCCATGGATGCCGAGATGGCCGCTGACGAAACCGTGCTGACCCTGGGGGAGGATGTGGGTCTTTATGGCGGCACCTACCGGGTCACGGAAGGCCTCATGGCCAAATACGGCGAATGGCGGGTGCGTGACACTCCCATTTCCGAGAACAGCTTTACCGGCCTCGGGGTGGGCGCTGCAATGCTGGGCCTGCGCCCGGTGGTGGAGATCATGACCATCAACTTCGCGCTCTTCGCCATGGACGCCATCGTCAACATGGCGGCAAAGATCCCTTTCATGTCCGGGGGACAGTTTCCCATGCCGCTGACCATCCGCATGCCCGGCGGCATCGCCAAACAGTTAGGTGCCCAGCATTCGCAACGGCTGGAGCATATGTTGATGAACGTGCCCGGCCTGCGCATGGTGGTTCCCGCCACTCCGCAGGATGCCTACTGGCAGTTGCGCCAGGCCATCCGCAGCGATGATCCTGTAATCGTTCTGGAGCATGAGTTGCTCTATTTCAGCAAGGGGAGAGTAGACGAAATGGTACCGGCTCCACCCGTCCATCAGGCGGTGGTACGGCGGCGGGGGCGGGATATCACCTGCGTCGCCTACTCGCGGATGCTGCCCCTGGCCCTGCAGGCGGCTGAGACGCTCGCCGCGGAAGGCATCGAACTCACTGTGATCGACCTGCGCAGCCTTTCACCCATCGATTGGGATACCTGCATCGCGGCAGTGGAGCAGACCCACCACTGCCTGATCGTCGAGGAGGACTGCCGCTTTGCCGGAGCCGGAGCGGAGTTCGCCGCCACCCTGCAGGAGCAGTGTTTTTATCTGCTGGATGCCCCTATCCGGCGGGTGGCGGGGATGGACATCCCCACCCCCTTCAATGGCACACTGGAGGCCGCCAGTATCCCGCGGACAGACGACGTAGTACAGGCAGCCCGGCAGATGATGGCAGGAAAGGGAGCAGCACGATGAAAACCGCAATCACCATGCCGGTATTGTCCGACACCATGCAGACCGGCCGCCTGACGCGCTGGAACAAGTCGGTGGGTGACGCGGTAAAAAAAGGCGAGGCCGTTGCCGAGGTGGAGACCGATAAGGCGATTCTGGACGTGGAAGCCTTTTCCGATGGTTATCTCACTGGCCCTCTGGCCGCTGTGGATACGGATATCCCTGTGCGGCAGGTGATCGCTTACATCGCCGACGCGCCGGAAGCGGCACAGACGGATACGGGCGGCGCGGCCAAAACCGCCACACCACGTACACCGCCCGCTCCGCCCTCGGATGCACCCGGACCGGTTGCAGAGAAAAAGACCGCACCGCCGGATAATCTGCCACCGGCCACCTCTACGACCGCTGCAACACAAGCAGATTTCGCCTCCCTGGAGAAGCCCGCTCCCTTCCCCCAGCCGGACGTCGTTGCACCGCAAACCCCGCATGCCGATGGTTTACTGGCTTCTCCCTACGCCCGCGCCCTGGCCCGCGATCTGGAACTCGACATCCTCCAGGTCAAAGCTGGACCCGATGGCACCATTCACGCGGCCCAGGTGCTGGCCGCAGCCCTCGCACCCCAGGATGCCGATCTGCATATGGGACCACCTTATACCATCGAACGTCCCAACATCCTGCGCGCCGCCGTCGCCCGCAACATGTCCGCTACGCGGAATACGCCCGCTTTCCTCATCAGCAGTCGCTTCGCCATGGCGCCCCTGCATGCCGCCGCCAAGGCGACCGGACTCAGCCTGACCCTTGCTCTGAGCCGCGCCTGCGCCCTGACCGTCGCGGAAGATCCCTGGTTTAACCACGCCTGGACCCGGGAGGGACTGGCCAAGCGCAGTCGGGTGGATATGGGCATCGCCGTAGACACCGGGAATGGACTGATTACCCCCGTGCTGCGCGACGCAGCCAAACGGCCGCTCAAAGAACTCGCAGAGGACTGGCGCATTCTGCTGGGCAAAGTCAAAAAAGGCAGGATTTATCCGGAAGACTACCAGGGTGCGAGTTTTTACCTCTCCAATCTCGGGGTTTTCCCGCAAATAGAGCGATTCAACGCCATCGTGCCGGTGGGCGCCTCGGCCATTCTTGCCGTTGCGGCGGCGGGTAGCGACGGGCTGACCGACTTCACTCTGAGTTGCGATCACCGGGTGATTTTCGGCGCGGATGCCGCGCGTTTCCTGCAACGTCTGGGCAAGCGGCTGGAGGATCTGTCCTGGCTGGCCGGTGGCGGGGGAGAACCGTGAGCATGGCGGCAATACGCCATATTCTCTGCCTCAACAGCGGGTCGTCCTCCATCAAATTCGCCGTTTTTGCGCTGGGCGCTGCAGGAGAAGAGAGGCTCGCAGAGGGCGCCGCGGAACGCATCGGGCAGAGCATCGGACGCTTGTGGCTGCAACGGGGACAAGATCCGGTCACCGACCGGCAACTGCTCCTTTCCAATCACCAGGATGCCCTGAAAGCCGTTTTCGCAGCCCTGACCGAGGTGCAATACGCAACGCCGGACGGCGTTGGCCATCGCATCGTCTCCGGCGGACCCCGTCATCAGGCGCACTGCCTGGTGGACACCCGGGTGCTCGGTGATCTGCGCGCCTCCCTGCGCTTTGCCCCATTGCACCTGCCCGCAGAAATCGCCGCCATCGAGGCCGTACAGGCGGTGTGGCCCGGGATCCCGCAGGCCGCCTGCTTCGATACGGCCTTTCACCAGAGCATCCCGGAAGTGGCCGCCCGCCTGCCTCTGCCGCGCAATCTCTGGCATGAAGGTGTCCGTAAATACGGCTTTCATGGCCTCTCTTACGAATATATCGTCAGCCGACTCCCCGATCACGCCACCGGCAAGACCATCATCGCCCACCTGGGCAACGGCGCCAGCATGGCGGCGGTGCATAACGGCCAGTGCCGCGACACCACCATGGGCCTCACCCCCACGGGGGGGCTGGTGATGGGTACGCGGAGCGGCGATCTCGACCCCGGCGTCCTGCTCTATCTCATGGAGGAAAAAGGCTATAATGCTGCACAACTGGAGCGGCTCCTCAACCATTTGTCCGGGTTGCTGGGTATTTCGGCCTGCAGCGGCGACATGCAGACCCTGCTCGGGCTGCGCAATGACGATGCCCATGCGGCGCAGGCCGTCGAGATTTTCGCCTATAGTGCGCGCAAGGCCATCGGGGGACTGATGGCGGTGCTGGGTGGACTGGACCGCCTCGTCTTTACGGGGGGCATCGGCGAACACGCCGCCGCGATCCGCTGGGCCATCTGCCGCCCCCTGACGGGACTTGGCCTGGAGATCGATCCGGTCGCCAACGAAGGTCCCGAACCGCGCATATCAGTGGCCCATAGTCCAGTGGAAATCCTCGTCATGCCCACCAATGAAGACCTGATGATCGCCCGGCATTGCCACCGGCTCCTGCCGACACAGGAGCCGCATCGTTGAAATCCGGTAAAACGCGCCACCGCCAGACGCAGCATGCACTTCCACATCCGATACACCCAGACCACGCCAGCATGACCCGGATACTCGACGAAAGTCCTCTGCTACCCATTCATTACCGCATCTGGGCATTATCCACCGGCGGCACCCTGCTCAGCGGCGTCTCCATGTTTCTGCTGGGGGTGACCTTACCACTCATCATCCCCATTTTTGCCATGCCCGCCACCAGCATCGGCCTCGCCGCCGCCATGCTCATGGGTGGCACGGTGCTGGGCGCACTGATCGGTGGGCATCTGGCTGATCACCTGGGGCGCAAGCCGGTCATGGTCATGGATATGATCCTGCTCCTGATCGCCGCCCTGCTGACCGCTCTCGCCCAGGACGCCCCGGTACTCATCGGTGCCGAATTACTGGTCGGCTTGGGTATCGGTATGGATTTCCCGGTGGGCAGCAGTTATCTGGCGGAGTTCATGCCCCAGGGACGGCGCGGACGCATGATGGCGGCCTCCATTGCGGTGCAATCCGTCGGCATGCTGGCAGGGGCCGGGTTTGCTCTGGTCCTTTTGCAAAGCGCTCATCCCGGAGACAACACCTGGCGCTGGTTGCTGGCCGCGGAAGCACTGCTGGTGCTCCCTTATCTACTGGGCCGTCTCACCCTGCCGGAAAGCGTGCGCTGGTGTATGGGACGCGGTCAGAACGCCGAAGCCGCCCGCATCCTCGAACGCATCGCGCCCCGGCAGAAAGCGATGCTCGCCGCCATGGCCCAGCGTCTGGGCAAAAAAATCCACCATGTGGCCAAGATCCGTCCCGGCCGACATATGGGCATTCGGACCCTGTTCTCGCCGGAATACCGGCGCCGCACCCTTCTGGTGACCTTGCCCTGGTTTTTCATGGATGTGGCCACCTATGGCGTCGGCCTGTTCACCACCATCCTGCTCGGCACCATGCGCAATGGCGAGAACGTCGGTATCACCGGTGTTGTCGGCAGAGACCTTGCCAATGCCCTGGACAGCGGCAAGGTGGATATCTTCCTCCTCCTCGGTTCGCTGCTCTCCCTCTGGATGGTGCCCTGGCTGGGACGGATTCATATGCAGATGATCGGTTTTGGCGGCATGACGCTGGGGATGGGGCTGCTCTATTTTGCGACGGAGCTGGCAGGAGGCACCTCTACCCATCTGCCGCTCATTCTGAGCGGCTTCATGGTGTTCAATCTGTTCATGACTGCGGGCCCCAATGCGACGACGTTCATCCTGCCAACAGAAATGTACCCCACCCAGGTGCGCGCCTTCAGCGCCGGGTTCGCTGCCGCCGTAGCCAAGATCGGCGCCACGATCAGCGTCTTTCTGCTGCCGGTGATCCAGTCTGCGCTGGGCGTTACCGTGATCCTGCTGCTGATGGGCACGGTCAGCCTGTTGGGTCTGGCGCTCACCTA
>JAKCBU010000040.1 GCA_021839095.1 Pseudomonadota bacterium
CCGATCTTTTACTCTCCCGTTTGGGGTATTGCAGCCGTTCCGAGGTGCGTGATTTGCTGCGCGAAGGCCGTGTGCAGGTGGCCGGGGAAGCGCTACGCAAGGCCTCCACCAAAGTGGAGGCGGCGCAGGTCCGGGTCGATGAGGCACCCATCGATCATCCCCAACCCCTGTATCTGCTTTATCACAAACCCTTGGGCAGGGTTTGTGCCCACGATGATCCGCGCGCCATTTATCAGGATTTCCCGCCGCGCTGGCGTTATCGTCGCCCGTCCCTCAGCAGCGTGGGGCGTCTGGACCGGGAAACCAGCGGGGTCTTGCTGCTCACCGATGATGGGGACTGGCTGCATCATTGGACGAGTCCGCGGCGGGCGATCCCCCGGCGTTATCGGGTGACGTTGCGCGAGGCGCTATGCGATGACGCCGCGCAGCGCCTCGCGGCGGGCACCCTGATGCTTGACGGTGAGGACACCCCTTGCCGGCCAGCCGCCTTGCAACGGTTGACGGATCATGAGGTGCTGCTGACCCTCACCGAGGGCCGCTATCACGAAGTGCGGCGTCTCTTCGCGGCACTGGATAACCTGGTGCTGACTCTGCATCGCGAAGCTTTTGGGCCTTTTATGCTGAACGAACTGGCCCCCGGTCAGTGGCGTGAACTCACAGGAGATGAGCGTGTGATGGAAACAACGGTATGATCTGGGCACCGCATGTGACTGTGGCGGCCATCGTCGAAGAAAACGGCCGCTTTCTGCTGGTGGAAGAAATGGTGGAGGGGCGCCGGTGCTTCAATCAGCCCGCCGGTCACTGGGATCCGGGTGAGACATTGCGGGACGCGGTGGTACGCGAGACCCTGGAGGAAACGGGCCACCGTTTTCAGCCCGAATACCTCACCGGTATTTACCATTGGGAGCATCCCACCCGGGATCTGACCTATCTCCGCTTCGCCTTTGGTGGACGGCTCGGTCCGCGGGATCACGCGCTGCCGCTGGATGAAGGGATCATTGGTCCCTGCTGGCTCACCCCGGAGGAAATAACGCTTCGCCAGGGTGAGATGCGCAGCGGGATGGTGTCGCGCTGCATCGCCGACTATCGGGCGGGTAGGCGTTACCCGCTGGAGTTACTGCAATCCGTCTGAATCCCCGCGGCCGGCCGGTATGAAGTGCCGCCGGCCGACCGGCGTGCTATATTCTGGCGAAAGGCATCGGTAGAGACGATGAACATGATAGACGCGGACGGCTATCGCCCCAATGTGGGCATGATCATTTGCAATGCACAAAATCAGGTGCTGTGGGCCAAGCGCAGAGGGGAAGATGCTTGGCAATTTCCCCAGGGCGGGATCGACCGCGCGGAGTCGCCGGAGCAGGCGATGTTCCGTGAGCTGGAAGAAGAAGTGGGGACCGCCAAGGTCTGCATCATAGGACGGACCCAAGACTGGCTGCGCTACGAGGTTCCCTGTCCCCGCAACCGCGCCAGCCGCCGCCGGTACCGTGGGCAAAAGCAGATTTGGTTCTTACTCCGATTTGAAGGGGAAGAGACGGAAATCAACCTGCGCACGCAGCAGCCGGAGTTCGAAGACTGGCGCTGGGTGGATTACTGGGTGCCGGTCGATGAAATCATCGCGTTCAAGCGCCGTGTGTACTGGCAGGCCTTGCGAGAGCTGGCGCCGCTGATTGGCATGACGGCGCCGGCGACCCCGCCTTGCGGGTAGCCGTCTTTCCGGCTCACACGTTAAACAGGAAGTTCAGCACGTCACCATCCTGCACCACGTACTCTTTGCCCTCCGCGCGCATTTTGCCGGCCTCTTTCGCACCGTGCTCCCCCTTGTAACGGAGGAAATCGGCGTAGGCGATGGTCTGGGCGCGGATGAAGCCACGCTCGAAATCACTGTGGATCACGCCAGCGGCCTGAGGGGCGGTGGCCCCCACCGGGATGGTCCAGGCACGGACCTCCTTCACCCCGGCGGTGAAGTAGGTCTGCAAGCCCAGCAAGCGGTAAGCCGCCCGGATGATTCGGTTCAGGCCCGGTTCTTCCAGACCCAAATCCTGCAGGAAGGCGCGTTGCTCTTCCGGTTCCAGTTCCGCCAGATCCGACTCGATCGCGGCGCAGACGGGGACGATGCTGGCCTGCCGGGCGACCGCCCAGGCCTCCAGTGGCGCCCGCCAGGGGTCGTCCTCCCGCAACGCATCCTCGGCCACATTGGCGATGACCATGAGGGGTTTCATGGTCAGCAGACAGAGGCTGCGCAGATGATCCCGTTCCTCCCGATTCAAATCCAGGCTGGCGGCGGGCTTGCCTTCATTGAGGTGGGGCAGCAGGCGGGTCATGGCGGCTAGCTCGGCCACGGCATCCTTGTGGCCGCCCTTGGCCTGCCGCGCCACCCGTGCCTGCGCCTTCTCCACGGTACCGAGATCGGCCAGGATCAGTTCGGTCAACACCACTTCCAAATCGGTCACCGGGTCCACATGGCCGCTCACGTGGACGACGTTGGGATCCGTAAAACAGCGGGTGACCAAGGCGATGGCGTCGGTTTCGCGGATATGGGCCAGAAACTGGTTGCCCAATCCCTCTCCCTGCGCCGCCCCGGCCACCAGACCCGCGATGTCCACGAATTCCATGGTGGCGGGCACCACATGCTGTGGTTTGACGATCTCCGCCAGCGCTTGTAGACGTGGATCGGGCACGTTGACCAGACCGACGTTGGGCTCGATCGTGCAAAAGGGATAATTCTCCGCCGCGATCCCGGCCTTGGTGATGGCGTTGAAGAGAGTGGATTTGCCGACATTGGGTAAACCGACGATGCCGCAGGCCAAGGCCATGAGAAGCTCCTAATCGCTGTGCAGGGTTTTTTGCGCCGCATCCGTGCGGCCGTTGAGAAAGTCCGGGAGTACCGCGAGACTGCGGGCGATGGCCTCGTCTATCCGTGTTTTTTCCGTCACCGTCGGTATGCCCAGCACATAGCCGATGACGGCATCCTTGTGCCCCGGATGGCCGATGCCAATGCGCAGCCGCCAATAGTCACGGGTGCCAAAGACGCGGTCCAGATCACGCAGGCCATTATGCCCGCCGTGCCCGCCGCCCCACTTGAGCCGCGCCGTGCCGGGCGGCAGATCCAACTCATCGTGAATCACCAGAATGCGCTCTACGGGCACTTTATAAAAGGCCGCCATGGACCGCACCGGTCCACCGCTGCGGTTCATGAAATCCTGAGGCAGGCACAGCCCCAGTTCCAGCCCCTGCTCGTGCAGGCGGGTGGCCAGACAACGCCAGCGCTTCTCCATGCGCAAAGACGCCCCGGCCCGATCCGCCAGGGTCTGGAGCGTCCAGAAGCCGGCATTGTGACGGGTTCGGGCGTAATCCGCGCCGGGGTTGCCGAGACCCGCCAACAACCAGTCCATGAGCGCTCAGGCAGTGGCTTCCGGCGTCTCTTCTTCCGCCTCGGCACCGGTACGTGGATTATGAATGGAGACGATCTCCTTGTCGTCCTCGTGCAGCAGCGGTACGAGTGTCACCCCCGCGGGCGCGCTGATCTGTGACAGATGGAGGCTTTCACCGATGCACAATGCCGCGATATCCACTTCGATGGCCTCCGGCAGACGATCCACCGGCGCTTCCACTTCCACTTCCACGAGCGCGCGGTGCAGTACCCCGCCGGCCTTGATCCCGGCGCAGGTGCCCTCGTTGAGAAGGTGGATCGGGACATGCAGGCGTACCCGCTCACCGGCATGGACGCGCAAAAAATCCAGGTGCAGCACTTCTTCCTTATAGGGATGCATCTGAATGTCGCGGATCAGCGCCGTCTCGTTCCCGTGGGGAAAACGCAGGGTGATGATGTGGGTGTAGGCGCGCTCGTCGGGCAGCAGTTTGCGCAGCAGCCGGGCTTCAATGCTCAGGCTCTGGGCCGCCTTGCCGTCTCCGTAGAGTACCGCGGGCACCATGCCGGTACGACGCAGGCGACGGCTGGGGCGGCGGCCATTTTCTTCGCGCGGGTGGGCCGCGATGGTGAAATCTGTCATTTGAGGGACTCCTTATGGGTGTCATGGATGAGCGGGGCGAGGGTTGACAGAACCTTTCTCCCCATTGGCAAGGGGCGCATCATAATGGGTTGCGGACTTTTCGGCAACTTTTTCAGGCGGTTTCCCATCAGGTTCCAGATAGGCCTGGATGACCGCGCGGGCAATCGGCAGGGCCTGCCAGGCATTGTGCCCGCCATATTCCACCACCACGGCCACGGCGATTTTGGGATGATGCACGGGCGCCCAGCCGATGAAGAGGGAGTCGTTGTTATAAATGGTGCGGCCATGTTTATAACCCACCGGCACTTGCGCCGTACCGGTTTTACCGGCAATGGAGATGCCGGGAATGCTGATGCTGTGGCAGGTGCCGGTGTTGACGCAGGCTTCCATGCCTTTGTGCACCGCCTGCATGGCCTTCGCCGAAATATGCAGGTTGATGGGCCGCGCCGCGGGTATGGGTACTTGCCGGCCCGTGCGCGGGTCGATAAAGGCCTTGGCCACCTGCGGACGCACCAGCTTGCCGCCATTGGCGAGCGCGGAGACGGCGCGCGCCAATTGCAGGGGCGTCACCAGCAGATAGCCCTGACCAATCCCGAGAATCACCGAATCACCCGTGTACCAGGGCGCGTGCATGTGCTTACGCTTCCAGGCCGGGGTGGGCACCAGACCACTGGCTCCGCCAGGCAGATCGACAGGCGGCGTGCTGCCGAAGCCGAAGCGCCATAAGGCCTGGTCCTGCCTCGCAATGCCCATCTTCGCCGCAAGCTTGTAGTAGAAGACATCCACCGACCAGGCCAACGCTTTGGTCAGACCGGTGTTGCCAAATCCGCGCCGATTCCAGTCCCAGTAGGTGTGCCCGCCAAGTTGGTAATTGCCAGCGCAGAAAGTATGAAAGTCCGGGGCGATCACACCATCCTGGATGGCCTGAACGGAGTAGAAAGGCTTGGCACAAGACCCCGGTGGATAAAGACCGTTATCCGCGCGGTTCATCAATGGACGTCCCGGATTATGCAAAAGACTTTGCCAGTGCGCCGTGCTGATGCCGTCCACGAACCAGTTGGCGTTGAAGCTGGGACTGGTGACCATGGCCAGCACGGCGCCGGTGTTCGGGTCGAGAGCGACCACGGCGCCGCGATAGCCGTTGCCCCGGAAAGCTTCCGCCCCGGCCTGTTGCACGCGCAGGCGGAGGTGGGTCAGCAGGTTGTCGCCGGGTTGTGCCGGGATATCGCGCAGGGTACCCACCTGCAATCCTCTGGCGTCGATATCCTTGATCTGGTAGCCCATGTTGCCGCGCAACTGACGTTCGTAATAGCGTTCCAGGCCGCTCTTACCGATGTAATTGCGTCCCAGATAGGTGTGGGCCCGAAAATGCTTCAAATCGGCGGCGGTAATGGGACCGACATAACCCACGACGTGAGAAAAAAGGGTGTCATACGGGTAATAGCGATGGAGCATGGCCACGACACGGACGCCGGGCAGTTCCAGTGCCCGCACGGCCACGGCGGCGATCTGGGGCGGTGTCAGGCCGGTTTTGAGGACCACCGGATCAAACGCGGGTTTCCCCAGACGCCGCTCGTGAAATCGATGCATATCCTCGGCATCGAGCCCCAGCAGTTTCCGCAGACGTCGCAGGGTCGCCGGCAGATCGGGCACCTGATCGGGAATGATCTCCAGGGCGTAGGTGGGCTGGTTCTCCGCCAGCACCTCGCCATGATCGGCAAGTATCAGGCCACGTGGCGGTGCGACCGGGACGAGGGCGACATGATTGTCGTAGGCCAGCGTACGGAACTTGGCGAAATGCAGCAGTTCCAGATCCATCACGCGCAGGAGCACGACCACGGTCGCCAGCAACATCATCAGGGCGGCCACCCCCAGCCGGAGGCGAAAGGTATGCGCGCGGTCGCTGGGGTCAGAGACGGTCATAAGCGGGTGCAGCCGGATTCGGTTTGCAAATGGCGGGGGCGCTTCGTACACTCAAAAGCGGAATCATTGGTGAGATGGGGAGGCGCAGTGGAGGAGTCCCGTTTTGAATCCCTGTTCGCGGAGCTGGAAAGCATTATAACGGATTATCGCGGCTTGCGTCGCCATCTGAAAGGGGAGGGACGTGAAAAACACGCCCTGCAGCTTCTACAAAAGCAAATCCAGTCCCTGGATGCGGAAAACATCCAGTTGCGGGCGCGTCAGGAAGCGGTGTGCTCACGTCTCAGCGAGCTGCTGGCGCAGGTCAGTCAATGGGAAAACGAATTATAAGGATGGAGGAGCCAATGCCTGAAACGACTCGCACGGCCAGCACGGATCGTGTCCATATCACCTTGCTGGGGCAGAGTTATCAGGTACCTTGTCAACCTGAGGAGCAAGCATTGCTGCGGGAAGCGGTGGCCCTGCTGACGGAGCGGCTCGAAGCGGCGCGGGCGCGGGCCGTCAGCAAGGAGCGCACCGCCCTGATGGTCGCCGTCAACCTTGCGGCGGATCTGCAGCGAGCCCGCCAGGAGCTGCAGGAGCGCGATCAATGGCTCACCGCCCTGGAAGATCGCCTGCGCCGGTTGGTTGACATGGGTAAGGGGGCGGAGTAGCGTGGTGATTGCCTCCTGCGGGGCACGCGTGGCCGGGATGATTCCTGAACCAACATTGTCTATCCGGGGGATCTTCAGTCATCACCGTGGTGTGCAGCTCCGGTATGGAGCAGCCTGAAGCGGTGTCTGGATCCCCACCTGTGCATCAGGTTCATGGGGTAGCGGGCCGTACGACCCAGGCGGGAGGTCTTTTTTTGTCCCAAGACTCCCCCCCCACCAAAAGCCAGTTGCGGCGGCACATGCGGCAACGGCGGCATGCCTTGTCTCCTCAGGACTTGCGGCAGGCCGCCCTGGCGTTATCCGGGCAGATCGCGCGGCTGAGGCCGTTCCACCGAGCCCGGCATATCGGGGTCTACTGGCCGATGCACGGCGAAATCAGCCCGCTGCCGCTGTTGCAACATCCCCTGGCGATCCACAAGCATTTTTACTTGCCCATCCTCGTCGGGCGCTTCGCGCGCAGTCTCCGCTTCGCACCCTTCAACCCGCGAACGCCCATGCGCAACAACCGTTTTCGTATTCCTGAGCCCAAGGTGCCCCGGCACAGCCAATGCTCGGTGCGCGAGCTGGATCTGCTGATTCTGCCGCTGGTGGCTTTCGATGCCGAGGGATACCGCCTGGGGATGGGGGGCGGCTTTTATGATCGTAGCCTGGCGCACCTGCCGCATCGCCGGCATTGGCGACGGCCGCGTCTGATCGGGGTGGGGCACGCCTTTCAGGAAGTGCCCGTGTTGCCCAGAGAGCCCTGGGATATTCCCTTGGCTATGGTGTGTACGGATAAAGCGTGCAGGAAGATCGGATCATAGCGAGGCGGGCCGGTCAGCGCCTCCCTCCAGCCACGCGCGGCGCCGCGCAAGCACCACCGCGTCCACATCGTCGAGCAGTTCCAGCCAGATGGTCTCTTGCGGCGGGGGGGTGGGGACCAGACGGGCTTCCTGGAGGATGTCTTCCCGAAAGAACTGTACGCGCGCCGCCGCGCCTTCGGGAATCGCGTCCAATTGCGCCTGCAATTGTTCCGCGGTGGTCCGAACGCCCTCGACAGCGACGAGAATGTCGTCCGGCGACAAGCCCGCCTGCTCCGCGGGGCTCCCGGTCCGCACCTGGCGCAACTGGGCGCCCAGCGCGTGCGGACGCCAGCCCGCACCCAGCCAGGCGCACATCGTTTTCTCCGCGGGTTGCCCGCCATCATCCTGCGGGCCGCTGGCCGCCCGCGCGTGCACGACGATGCCCATTTCCGCCAGCAGCGCCGCGAGCGGTAAATCGGTCAGATC
>JAKCBU010000041.1 GCA_021839095.1 Pseudomonadota bacterium
TCATCTGACCGAAATGGGCGAAGAAATACTCACCCGTTACGAGGCCATGGAAGCCAAGGCAAACCTGACCCTGGCGCCCGATATCGCCGAATTCCGCAAACTCATGCAGCTTCACAAACCGGAAGAAAACGCTTCGTGAAAAATCTTCTGCGCGAAGTGCTGTGCAGCAGGGTCTACGATGTGGCCCGGGAAACGCCCCTGGAAGCCGCGCCCAAATTGAGCGCACGCCTGCAGCGCGAGGTGCTGTTCAAGCGCGAAGACCTGCAACCGGTGTTC
Organism: Pseudomonadota bacterium; assembly: GCA_021839095.1. The sequence continues at coordinate 277 of JAKCBU010000041.1, forward strand.
AGTTTCAAACTGCGCGGCGCCTACAACAAGATCGCCCAGCTTTCGGATGCTGAAAAGGCACGTGGTGTCATCACCGCCAGCGCCGGCAATCATGCGCAGGGCGTCGCCTATGCTGCCCAGAAGCTGGGTATCCGTGCGGTGATCGTCATGCCCGGCACCACTCCGGAAATCAAGGTCAACGCGGTACGGGCGCGGGGTGCGGAAGTCATTCTTCATGGCGACAGCTACTCCGACGCGCAGGGGCATTGCGACGCCCTGATCGCCGAATCGGGCCTGGTCTTCATTCCTCCCTTTGACGATCCGCTGGTGATTGCCGGACAGGGGACCATAGGCGCAGAGATACTCCGTCAGCGGGGCGCCGGCCTGGAGGCGATTTTTGTTCCGGTGGGCGGCGGCGGCCTCATTGCCGGGGTGGCGGCTTACCTGAAATCCATCGTGCCCGAGATTCGCATCATCGGCGTAGAGCCCTTTGAGGCCGACGCCATGTATCAGTCTTTGCAGGCGGGGGAACGCGTTACGCTGCCCCAGGTCGGTATTTTCGCCGATGGCGTGGCGGTGCGCCAGGTGGGAGAACACACCTTTGCCCTCTGCCGCAAATATGTGGATGAGATCGTGCGGGTGACCAATGATGAGATCTGTGCGGCCATCAAGGATGTGTTTGACGAAACCCGTTCCGTCATGGAGCCGGCGGGCGCGCTGGCCTTGGCGGGTCTCAAGCGGATGGCGGCAACCGACCCCGGTCGGGGGGGGGCCTGGGTCGCCCTCCTCTCCGGCGCCAATATGAACTTTGACCGCCTGCGCTTCATCGCCGAGCGGGCGGAACTGGGCGAGGCCCGCGAGGCGCTGTTCGCGGTCACCATCCCGGAGCGACCAGGGGCCTTTCGCGCCTTCTGCGCGGCGATTGGTCAGCGAGTCGTGACGGAATTCAATTACCGCCTGCACCACCGGGATCGGGCGCATATTTTCGTCGGGGTGGCCATCCACGACCGGGAAGACGCCAGTGCGTTGCTGGAGAGCTTACGAATCACAGGTCACGAAGCGCTGGACCTGAGTGACGACGAAATGGCCAAACTGCACATCCGCCATATGGTGGGCGGGCATGCGGCGGCCGCGCAGAACGAGCGGATTTACCGTTTTGAGTTTCCGGAACGGCCAGGGGCGCTGATGGAGTTTCTCGACAAACTGGGCGGACACTGGAACATCAGCCTTTTCCACTATCGCAATAATGGCGTCGACCTGGGCCGGGTGCTGGCGGGCTTTGAGGTGCCGGACAGCGAGATGGCACAATTCGAATCACTGCTTGCCCGGCTCGACTACCCGCATGTGGCGGAAACCGCCAACCCGGCCTACCGGTTTTTTCTGGATCAGGGTCAGCACCGACCCTTTGCTTAATCCCCGCGCGGAGCGAACATCAGGCGCAGAGACTCGGCGATACCCGCCGCCATACCGTGCCAGCGACGGGCAATATCCGCATCCATGTGATCCAGCATGGTTTCGTGAAAAAGCGCGAGCCAGTCATCCACCAGCAAATGGGTTATTCCGACCGGAGCATGCTTGTCGCCCAGCGCATAGCGGTAATCTTGGTAGGGAAGTCCGCCGGACACGGTCCACCAGTAGTGAACGAGACGGTCCTTGTGCAACTCCCAGTCCTGGACGATGGAGAAAGGCTCTGCCAGGGTCGGGTGATGCTGGATGCGATTGTAGAAATCATCCACCACGACACGGATCACTGGCAGCGTAATCTTTTCGCAAAGGGGTTCGAGACGGCGTTTGGGAGGGCTTACTTGCTCCATGATCGGCTCCGGCGTTCGCAGACTGCTGGTCAATATCCAAAAATCCGACGTTCAGAACCGCTCCGGTCGGTAGGGAGCGGGGTCCATAAACGGCGTTTCACCCAATATCATCTCGGCCAGCAAACGCCCGGTGGTCGGCCCCAGGGTCAAACCCTGGTGACAATGGCCGAAGGCATACCACACACCCGGATGCCCCGGCGCCCGACCAATGATCGGCAGCATGTCAGGGGTGCAGGGGCGCACCCCCATCCAGGGGTCGGCGTCCAGACGCCCGCCGAGGGCAGGCAACAACCCCCGAGCCTGCGCCTCCGCCCGGCTGAGCGGAATAGCGGAAGGCGGTGCATCCCGGTGCGCAAACTCCGCACCGGTCGTCAGTCGGATACCGCGCTGCATGGGCACCAGCATATAGCCCTGATCGGCATCGAGCACCGGGTGACAGAGCGGTGTCGCCTCCGGCTGGGCGTAGTGCATGTGATAGCCCCTTTTCACAAAAAGGGGCGGGTGGTAGCCCAGGGATCCGGTCACATCCGGCGACCAGGCGCCCAAAGCCACCACCACCTCGGCGGCCTCCACCGGCTCATGCACCGTAACAATGCGCCACCCCGTCGAACCGCGCTCTATGCTCCGCACGGCGCTGGTGCGGAACTCGCCGCCCATCCGGGTAAAATAGTTCAGGTATGCGCGAGTGAGCGCGTGGGGATCGACAACGGCCAGGGGCTGGGTCCAGTGGATACCGCCGGCCAGTCCGGGGCGCAGACTGCACTCCATCGCCGCCACCTGCGCGCCGTCGAGTGCGTCGTAAGCCACCTCGAAATTCCCGGCCTTATACGCCGCCTCTTTCAGGGCATGATCCAGAGACTCGGGATTTTGGTGTACCTGCAACCAGCCACCGGGGCGGAGCAGGTCGATCGCCCCCGCCGCACCGGCCAGAGCCAGATGATCATCCAGGCAGTGCGCGATCAACGCCGCATAATGCCGGGCAATCATCCGGTGACGGTCTTCACGGGAGTTATACCAGTACCGCAGGAAGGGAATGGCGAGACGCGGCAGCATCGTCCCCCGGTAGTAGGCCTCGGTCGACTGATTGCGGGCATAGCTAAGCAGCGTTGCCAGGGCACGGGGGAAGGGGTGCGGCATGACCGCCTCGCGCTGAATCAGGCCGGCATTGCCGAAGGATGTCCCCTCCCCGGCCCCTTGCTGGTCCAGAAGAATGGTGGGACGGCCCCGCAACTGCAACTGCAAGGCAATGGAAACCCCGACGATGCCTGCTCCCAGAACCACCACTTCGCCATGTGCTGCCATAAGAACCCCGGGGAAAGTTGAGAAGGTTAGGGTTCGCCCGATATAGCAGAGGCCGCAGTCCTGGTCAATCTTCCTGCAACTCTAGCTCATCGAAGACGTAAGTGCGTTGCCCCGCCTTCCGCCAGCGCAACCAGAGCATATAAAAGATACCCAACAGCAAAAACACCGCAACAGTCTGGTCGATGCCGGCCGCAATATATTTCGGGCCATAGATAAAAAACAACACCTCCACAGCGGAGAGGCTGATGATCACGACCAGCGATCCAAGCAGGAGCCCGGCATGATGATGCGCCCTGAAATGGTGCCGGACAAAGCGATGCTGCAGCAACAAAAAGCCCATCATGTTGATCCCGTCCAGCAAAAACTCCGCCACCAGAAAGAATCCCGCCGCGCTCAGCACCAGATTGAACAGGTCCCGCATACTGGGGAAGAAAACCTGCATGAGGACAACCGCCAGGGCCAGCAGGATGGGCAGGATGACAGACCAGTACGGCACGTGTCCGCGATTCAGCCGGCCCAGCCACTCCGGCATCACCCTATCCCGGGACATGGCGAAAAGGGCGCGGGACAGGATGAAGGTGGTGAGCCAGAGACCACCGGCGGTCGACGCGATAATCGCGATGCGCATCCACGGGAGTAATTGCGGGGACACCGTTGCCGCCCAGAGACTCAGGGTATCACTGCTGTTTTGCAACTGATCGAGGGGCACCTGATGCAGGAGCAGGGGCCAGATCAGCAGGTAGTAGAGCACCACGCTCATGGCCCCGATGATACCGCCCCATCCTGGGGTGATGCGCGGGTTTCTGGATTCTTCCGAGGCGTAGGAGTCTATTTCCCAGCCGTCCACGATGGTGGCGGCCACCACCATGCAGACGATGACGCCAGCCCAGTGAATATGGCGGAGGGAGAAGGACCCCGCCCCGGCCGCCGTCGGCCCCCAGTGAGCATAACCGACGATGGCCATGAAGGCGACGGACACCGTCTCGATGAGCAGAAATATCTGAGTGACCCTGGCGGTGATGCGCGCCCCGAACAACAAAACACCCGCCGCGAACAGTGCCCAGAACGTGGCCACCACGATCTGCACCCCGGCGCCGGGGTGCGGTACTCCCAGCGCCCCCAGAGTAAACCGCGCCGCCGGGATCAGGATCGGCGGGATCGACCAAAAATAGGCCATGATCACGATCCACGCCTGAAAATTCGAGTAATCGATGCCCATTATCCGCCGGGACCAGTGATAGGAGGCACCGGCGTTGGGAAAATGCTGATTCAGCGACAGAAATATCCACGAACACAGAATGAAGGGAATGGCGATCAGTACGATCGCCAGGGGCACCTCTGCTCCCGCTGCGTGGACCATGGCCGACCCTGCCGCCGCCACGCTGAAGATGGGCCCCACGCTGGAGATGGACAGGCTGGACAAATCAACGAGTTGAAGTGTCTTGTGCAACGTCTGACGGGCGTCCGCAGGCATGACCGCCTCCTGGGCACAAGGTGGCTCAGGAGCCCGCCAACGCTTTTTCACGATGCGCGCGCAACCAGGCAAACCAGGGCTCCAGACCCGCTCCCGTGGCGGCGGAGATCTGCAGCACATCGGCATGATGCGCGACTTCGTGCAAATCACCGAGGCAGCGTTCCAGGTCGAAGGAGAGGTAGGGCAACAGATCGATCTTGTTGATCAGGATCAGGTCCGCGCCGTGAAACATGTGGGGGTACTTTGCCGGCTTGTCTTCGCCCTCGGTGACCGCCAGGATGACCACCCGTGCGGCTTCCCCGAGATCAAAGAGGGCCGGGCACACCAGGTTCCCCACGTTCTCGATGAAGACGACGGAACCGGCGGCCGGATCGATCTCCTGCAGCCCCTGCGCCACCATATCCGCCTCCAGATGACAGCCCTGGCCGGTATTGATCTGCACGACGTTGCAACCCGCCTGGCGTATGCGTTCCGCATCGTGGGTGGTTTCCTGATCGCCCTCCACCACTGCCAGGGGGAACTCGTCCGCCAGTTCTGCCAGGGTTTTTTCCAGCAGGGTCGTCTTCCCTGCCCCCGGTGAACTCATGAGATTCAAGGCAAACACGCCCCGTCCTGCCAGCCAGCCGCGATTGCGTTCCGCGAGGCGATCATTTTTGTCCAGAATCCGCGCCTCCAGAGACACCAAGTGGACATCCCCGTCCGCCGGTACATGGGGGTGGGCGTGGAGATGGGAGCCCGCGCCGCCATGGGCATGCGAATGCACACCATGGTTATACACCGCTTCATCTCCATGCCGGTGCTCATGGGCATATCCGAGCACATCGCCCGATGATCCCGGGGTATCGGCAGCCGCAACTCCCGCAACACCCAGGTGCGTTATCCGCGTTTGTGCTCCATCGGAGCATCCACAGGTCTTACACATCACTGCACCTCCATATCCTTGATGTTGAGTTCATTGCCGGCCACACAGATCAAGTCGCCCGCACCACACGGACAATGCCCGAATACCTGCCGGAGAGGGACACGTTTGCCACAGGACCGGCATTCGCCCTGACCGGGAATCTCCAGCACCTCGAGGTCGGCGCCCTCCAGCGGCGTGCCCTGGCTGCACACGTCGAAGCAGAAGCGGATGGAGTCCGGCACCACCCCCGATAACAACCCCACTTCCAGCCGCACCCTGGTCACCTTGCGACCACGGGCCTGCTCGCTGCAGATGGAGACAATATTGCGGGTGATCCCGAGTTCGTGCATCGCCGTTCCTCGTCTAACAGATTCTGGGCAACTGTTCGCCCACCAGCATATCGACGATGCGTTCACCGCCGAAATGACTGCTCAGCACGACCCTGCCGGGCGGGTTCGGAAGCACTTCGCCGATAATCCCCGCGTAGATGCCCTCCGGGCAGGAGCGCAGCGCCTCCAGGGCAGCCCCGGCCTCTTCCTTTGGCACCACAGCCAGGAGTTTACCTTCGTTGGCCAGATAGAGGGGATCCAGGCCGAGCACTTCGCAGATGCCTCTGACCACGGGACGGACGGGGATGCTATCCTCCACGATGCGCATGCCCACGCCCGCCCCCCCGGCAAATTCGTTGAGCACCGTGGCCAGCCCGCCGCGAGTCACGTCGCGGATGCATCGGGTGCCCGGCGCCGCCGCCAGCAGTGCGGCGACAATCCCGTGCAGGGGCTGGCAATCGCTCTCCACATCGGCGTCCAGGGCCAGATCGCCGCGCGCCTTCAAAATGGCGGCGCCATGATCCCCCAAGTGACCATTCAACAGCAGTTGGTCACCCGGTCGGATCCGGGCGATCTCCAGATGGACGCCCTTTGGGATGATTCCGATGCCGGCGGTGTTGATGAACAGCTTGTCCGCGCTGCCCCGCGGCACCACTTTGGTATCCCCCGTAACAATCCTGACGCTCGCCGCCTGTGCCGCCTGCGCCATGCTGCACATCATCTTTTCCAGAATGGTGAAGGGCAGTCCTTCTTCCAGAATCAGGGAGCAACTCAGCACGATGGGTCGTGCGCCGCCCACCGCCAGATCGTTTACGGTGCCATTGATGGCCAACGTGCCGATGTCACCGCCCGGAAAGCTGAGGGGATCGACGACGTAGGAATCCGTGGTAAAGGCGATCCGGCCACCGTTCCCAAGGATTTCCGGCACATCGATGCGGGCCTGATCCTCCAGCGGCGTGGCACTGGAGGCGCCCAGGGCGGGCAGAATCAATCCTTCGATCAGGTCCCGCATGGCCTTGCCACCACTGCCATGGGAAAGATTGACCGCATCACCATGGGGTCTTTTGACGCGCGGTTGCGGATTTGCAGCCATCAGAACACCTCCTCTGCGGCAGCGGGGACCTCTGCCGACATCTTTCCGTAATTGAAATAGGCGGCACACGCCCCTTCCGAAGAAACCATCAAAGAGCCCAGCGGCATTTCCGGGGTGCAGGCCCCGCCAAAGACTTTGCATTCCCAGGGCTTTATGACCCCTTTGAGCACCTCTCCACACTGACACGCCTTGGGGTCAGCAATGGACAGATTGGGTACGGTAAAGCGGCGCTCGGCGTCAAAGGCCGCAAAGCGATCGCGGATCCTGACCCCGGAGTGGTCGATGGAGCCGAGCCCCCGCCACTCGAAGTACTCGCGAATCTCGAACACCTGCTGGATGGCGTCGAGTGCCTGGGTGTTGCCGGCTTCTGGAACGATCCGCGCGTACTGGTTTTCCACCGCGCAGCGCCGCTCGGCCAGTTGTTTCAGCAGCATCCACAGGGACTGCAGGATGTCCAGAGGCTCGAACCCGGCGATCACCACGGGTTTATGGTAATGTCTGGCGATAAAGTGATAGGGATGGGTACCGATCACCATGCTGACATGGCCGGGACCCAGGAAGCCGTCCAGCTCCATATCGGAGGAGAGATCGGAA
>JAKCBU010000042.1 GCA_021839095.1 Pseudomonadota bacterium
GCGGATTCCCCGAGCCACCGCGTTATGGGGAATTTCCTCCCAGAGTGGCCGGTCCGCCATGGGCGTTTTCGACGCCGCGGGGACATCGCAGTGGCCTGCGGCGATCTCGCCGTGGATATCCGGCAGGGACTGGAGCGGCGCGAAGGGATCGCTCTCCGGCTGCCATTTTTTGTGGGTTTCGACGACCCAGGGCAGGCTGTCGAGAGGCAGGCGCATACCCAGCGGCGAATCGCCAGGGAGGAGCACCAAGCGCCCGCTCCGGAAACTCCAGGGCGCCGAGTACCAGCGCTGCTGGCGCCATTCCCAGGCGAGGGGCAGCACCCAGCCTGCCGGACGATCCAATCCCGCTTGCAATTTGCCGATCAGCGCCTGGCGTTCCAGCGGATCATCCAGGCGATGGGTGCTGAGATCGATATTGACCGGGGTGCGGCCCTCCTGATGCAGGATATGCCAGGCATCTTCATAAGCGGGCAGCAGACGGTCGCTGTCGAGATGCAGGTGGCGGGTCAGGGCGCAGGCGAAGTTGTGGACGTCATCCGCCCGCCAGCCGTAGTCGTGCAGCGGATCGGCCCGCAGTCTGGGTTCCGTCCACATCGCCATGCCATCTTTACGCCAGTAAAGGCCGAGCGCCCAACGCGGCAGGGATTCGCCAGGATACCATTTGCCTTCGCCGCTATGCAGCAGCGCACCGGGCGCAAAACGCTGACCGAGGCGGCGTACCAGCGCTTCGGCATATTCCCGTTTTTGCGCGCCCAGGGCTTCCTGGTTCCATTCGGGGGCATCGCCGCCCCCGGTGGCGGCGAAGGTCGGTTCGCCGCCCATGGTGAGCCGCATGTCGGCGGTCTGCAGGCGGGCATCTACCGCCTTTCCCAAGGACATGATGCGTTCCCACTGCAGATCCGTGTACGGTTTGGTGACGCGGGGTGTTTCCGGCAGGCGGGTGACGGAGTTGACGAAGTGCAGTTCTACCTCGCAGGGGCCGGTAGCCCCGATGATGGGGGCGGCGCTGTCGTAATGCGCAGTGCAGGCCAGCGGGATGTGGCCCTCACCGGCAAAGAGACCGGAGGTGGGATCAAGACCGATCCAACCGGCGCCGGGAACAAACACTTCGGCCCAGGCGTGGAGGTCGGTAAAGTCTGCGGTGGCGCCTGCAGGGCCGTCCAAGGGCACCTGATCGGCTACCAACTGCACCAGGTAGCCGGACACGAAGCGGGCGGCGAGGCCCATGTGACGGAGCACCTGCACCAGTAACCAGGCGCTGTCGCGGCAGGAACCGCTGGCCTTTTGCAGCGTCTCTTCGGGGGTTTGCACCCCGGCTTCCATACGCAGGGTATAGCCGATATGCCCTTGGAGTCGCTGGTTGATCGCGACTAGAAAGTCCACGGTCCGCTGATGGTGGCACTGGATGTCGAGCAGGAACCGTTGCATCAGGGGACCGGCGTTTTCACCCTCCAGGTAGGGGGCCAGTGTTTTGCGCAGAGTGGGGTCATAGTGGAAAGGCCAGTGCTCCGCGGTCGCTTCGATAAAAAAATCAAAGGGGTCGATGACCGTCAGGTCGGCGATGACCTCGACACTGACTTTGAGCGCCCGCGCCCGCTCCGGGAACACCAGCCGTGCCTGGTAATTCCCGAAGGGGTCCTGCTGCCAGTGGAGGAAATGATGCTTCGGCTGTACCTGAAGGGAATAGGCGAGGATCGGCGTGCGGCAATGCGGCGCCGGGCGCAGATGCAGCACATGGGGATGGATCTCCACCAGGCGATCGAAGTCATACTCGGTCTGGTGGCGCAGGACGACGTGGATGCCCATGATATGCTCCTCTGGAGTGAGCGCTGCGCCGCGTTCGCCGTCAGGCTTGAACGGCGCTCAAATGCAGCCCGTTGGATGCGGCATCGAAACGCGCATCATCACGGGCGAAGTAGACGCCCTCAATGGTGCGATGGACCACGGCCAGGTCTTTCTGTGCCTGATCGAGATATTCGTGCAGCAGATCCGGGCGTAAATCGGCGAGTTTCAGCGTATCCAGCCGCCGCCGCGCGCGGCGCACCGCCTCAGCGGGGATACCCGCGTTGGGCAGATGGGCCAGTGCCACCTCCATCTCGCCGAGGCAGCATTTCATACTGCGCGGAAACTTGCTGTCTTTGAGCAGATAGTCCACCACCTGATTGCTGCGAACCTGTACGGAGACATGACGGCGGTACATCTCAAAGGCGCTCAAGGCCCGCAACACACCCAGCCAGAGGCTGCTCCCGGTGGTGTTCTGCAGACCCTGGTCCTGCGGCAGGATCACCGCGCTGGTCACATCGACGATGCGGGTGGTCATGTCGGCGCGCTCCATGTTGCGGCCCAGTTTGATGAACTGGTACACGTTATCCTGGCTCATGCTGCCAATGAGCAGGCCGACCAGCGCGTGGCGCCGGGCAATGACTTCGTTGAGGAAGGCGTAGCGCCCGTGGCGGCTGTCCGAACTGCTGCCCGCGTTTTCGCGGACGAAAAGGAACAGCACGTTGAGGCGTTCCCAAAAATCGGCGGGGAGGACGTCGCGGAAGGTGCGGCAGTTCTCCCGGGCTTGGTGGATGGCCGCCATCAGCGAATTGGGATGGCGTTCGTCGGCAATGAGGAACCGCATGATGCGGCCTTCTTCCGGTACGCCATAATGCTCGGTGTAGAGTTCGGCGTCGCCGGTGACTTGCAGCAGGATGTCCCAACCGAATTGCGCGCCCTGAGGCAGATCGAGCAGGAGCAGGGTGGTGGCGTTGATCAGCCGGGCCATATCCTCGGTCCGCTCCAGGTAGCGCGCCATCCAGTAGAGGTTTTCAGCTACTCGCGAAAGCATGAGGCCTCCTCATCGACAATCCAGGTGTCCTTGCTGCCGCCGCCCTGAGAGCTGTTCACCACCAGGGATCCGGGTTGCATGGCCACCCGGGTCAGTCCGCCGGTAGTCACGTACATTCTGTCGGCCTGCAAAATAAACGGACGCAGGTCCAAGTGACGCGCCTCCAGGTGACTTCCCACCAGCGTGGGCGCGGTGGAAATGTTCAGCGTGGGCTGGGCGATGTAGTTGCGCGGGTTTGCCTGGATCAACTCCGCAAAGCGTGCCCGTTCGTCAGGCGTGGCGCGTGGGCCGATAAGCATGCCGTAGCCACCCGACTCGTTGGCGGGTTTAACCACCAGGGTGTCGAGATGGTTCAGTACGTAGTTACGATCCGTGTCGCGCATGCACAGGTAGGTCGGAACGTTGGGCAGGATGGGCTCAGCATCGAGGTAATAACGGATGATCTCCGGGACGAAGGCATACACCACCTTGTCATCGGCTACTCCGGCGCCAGGGGCGTTGGCGATGGCCACGGTGCCGCGCCGCCAGGCGCGCAGCAATCCGGGAATGCCTAGGGCCGAGTCGGGGCGGAAGATCTCGGGGTCCAGATAATCGTCGTCGATGCGCCGGTAGATCACGTCCACGCGCTGCGGTCCAGAAATGGTCTTGAGATAAACGACATCATCATGGCCGACGAAGAAATCGGTACCCTCGGCGAGATAGGCCCCCATTTGTTGCGCCAGATAACTGTGCTCGAAATAGGCGGAATTGTAGATGCCCGGCGTGAGGACGGTGACCAGGGGGCGTTCCGCCCCCCGCGGGGAGAGGGCGGCGAGCGTCTCGTAGAGCCGGCTGGGATAATCGTCCACCGGCAGGATGGTGCAAGACTTGAAGAGCTCCGGAAAGAGCCGTTTCATAATCTGTCGATTTTCCAGCATGTAAGAGACGCCGGAAGGCACCCGCAGATTGTCTTCCAGCACGTAGATCGTGCCGTCGGCATCGCGGACCAGGTCGCTGCCGCAGATATGTGCCCAAACCCCGAAGGGTGGATGCACGCCCCGGCAAGCGTCCCGGTAATTGCGGGAGCCGGCCAGCACCTCCGCGGGAAAAATCCCATCGGCGACAATGTGCTGCTCGTTGTAGAGATCGTTGATGAAGAGGTTGAGGGCCTGCAACCGTTGCTTGAGTCCTTCCTCGATACGCATCCACTCCCGCCGCGGGAGGATGCGGGGAATGATGTCGAAGGGCCAGGCACGGTCGATGTTCCCCGCTTCGGTATAGACCGTGAAGGTAATGCCCATGGCGAGAATGGCGGCGTTGGCCGCTTGTCGGCGGGCCAGCAACTCGTTGCTGCCCAGGGTGCTGAGGTAGTCAAAGAGGGGGGCTGCGGCCGGACGCGGAATAGCGTCTTCTCCCACCAGTTCATCGTAGGTGATTTGCTGCTGATAGTGCCTGCTCAGCCAATCCATTAAGCCTTTACTCCCTTTCGCGTGACGCCGGTTCACGCCCCTGACATGGCAGTGAGGTCTGCGTCCCTGTCCGTAGGCTGGATCGGGTCGCGTTATGGCCGTTATACAAGTTTAAGCAAGCGATGTGCCACTTATTTCGTGGCGTTCCCTTCCGCTTTGGTCCTTCCCCGCCCATTCAGTGCGCATCAAGCCGCTGCGCCCTCTGTCTCATCCGGTCTTTTTCAAGCCGACGATCCAGACGTCAGATCATGACATCACCGTTGCGTATCGACCCGTGGATGCCGATATTCAGCGGGCGAGCAGGCGAAGTCCTGGGTTGCACCATAATTGTGCGTATTGTGCAAATTTGGTGCAGCACGGTTTCCGCATGCTTATTCGTCCGGCGCGCACGCGGTCTCGTTGGGGATTTCCCAGGCAAAATGCGGCAGATCATCCAGCGCTCGCAGCAGTCCCTGACTCCAACGCTCTCCGATGCAGCGATAAAAAGCGTCATCCTCGGCCAGATTCAGATAACGTCCCGCCTGTAAACTGTCGGTACGGTAGATGAGCAATTCTACCGGTGGTCCCACGGTGACGTTGCTGCGCATGGTGGAGTTCATGGAGACCAATGCGCAGCGGGCCGCCGCCTCGAGCGAGAGTTCCGGTCTGATCACGCGATCCAGAATCGGTTTGCCATACTTGATTTCACCCAGTTGCAGAAAGGGATGGTCCGACGATTCGTGGATGTAGTTACCCTGCGGGTAAATCATGTAGGTTGCCGGGGTCTCCGTGCCGATCTGCCCCCCCAGAATGAAGGTCGCTTCAAAATTGGTGTTTGCTGTGTCGCGGTTGGCCTGGTTACGTTGTATCTCGGCGTTGATGAGGCCGACATAGTCCGCCGCTTCCGCCATGCTGGCCAGATTGAGCAGATGGGTCGCAGCGTCCTGGTCGATGTCCTGCTGCATACGTTTGACCACGCCCTGGGTGGTGGCCAGATTGCCTGCCGAAAGCAGGCAGAGAAAACGATCTCCAGGCCAGCAGAAAGGGTGCATTTTGGAGTAAATACTGACGTTGTCGGTGCCCGCGTTCGTGCGCGAATCTGAACAAAAAATCAAGCCTCCTGCGACGTGAGCGGTGAGGCAATAGGTCATGGATTATCCCTCGGAGCCCGGCGACATGAATGTGTGATAGTCGCCGAAAATGAGGTCGTTGGGAAGACGGGTCGTCCGGTACCGGCAGCATACCTGGGCGATTCGCCCGAGATGCACTATTATGGTGCATCGGCAGTCTGTTGTCCGCGCCCGGACCGCGCCCGGTAAAAAATGTGGCCCTGACGGCGCCGTGGGAAGTGCGGGGCAGGGTATCGCGTGGTGTTGGTGCGCTTCTTGCTTGAGTGAGCGCAAAGCCTGTTTGGCGAATTACAGAATCGGAGCTTGCATGGCGCGCCGTAAAAGCACAGTCACCGTGCCGACGGAGAATATGGTGTTGGATGCTTTGGAATCCGCGGTACTGGTTCTGGGGAGAGACTACTCCATCCATTACATGAATCCTGCCGCCGAAAATTTGTTGCAGATCAGTCAGCGTCAGGCATTGGGGCAGCGTTTGCCGATGCTGTGCAGTATTGTCGGCGAGGAGCATTTCGCCACGCTTTTTGCCGATGCGGTGGCGGCGAATTCGGCGATACTGCGCCGCGCCTTGCCTTTGGTGTTGAATGAGGGAGGAAGTGCGGTGGTGGATTTGGTGGTGACGCCGTCGCCCCCCGGCGGTCTCATTCTCGAAATGCGGCCGATGGAATTGCCAGCGCGCCACGCCGAAGAAGAGATGCAGGACCGCATCTACGGCGCCGCCCAAGAGATGCTCCGCGGCCTCGCCCACGAGATCAAGAATCCTCTGGGCGGTTTGCGTGGAGCGACGCAGCTGCTGGAGCGCGAACTGCGTCGCCCGGAACTCAAAGATTATACGCGCATCATCCTGCACGAGGTCGATCGTCTGCATCATCTGGTGGACCGGTTGCAAGGACCACGTAGCCGCCCGGTCTTTACCGAGGTCAACATCCACCAGGTGCTCGAACATGTGCGCCGGCTATTGAGTGCCGAGTTGTCCATTGGTATCTCCCTGCGCTTCGACTATGACCCTTCCATTCCCGAGATCCTGGCCGACCAGGAGCAGTTGGTGCAGGTTTTTCTGAATTTGTTGCGCAACGCCCAGCAGGCGTTGGACCGTCATGGCACGATCCTGATTCGCTCCCGGGTCGAGCGCTATGTCACCCTGCTCCATCAGAAATACCGTTTGTCCCTGCGCGTGGACGTGGTTGATGATGGTCCGGGCATTCCGGCGGAACTCTTGCCCAGGATATTCCTGCCTCTGGTCACCAGTCGCGCCGAGGGTATGGGGATGGGGCTTGCCATCGCGCAGGGATTGGTGCGTGGACACGGCGGCGTCGTGCATTGCCGGTCGCAACCCGGAGAGACGGTATTCTCCGTGTCCCTGCCCTTGCTGTCCCACTCGGAGGGCTCCGTATGAAGCATGTCTGGATCATTGATGACGACCCTTCCATCCGCTGGGTGCTGGAAAGAGCCTTGGATCAGGCCGATATCCCGGCACGCAGTTTTGCGGATGCCGACAGCGCCCTGCGGGCCCTGGGGCGTGAGCAGCCGGGGGCTATCGTGACCGATCTGCGTATGCCCGGCTTGGACGGACTGGCCTTTCTGCGTGAGGTGCAAACGCGCTGGCCGAAGCTGCCGGTGATCGTCATGACCGCGCATTCCGATCTCGATAATGCCGTTGCCGCCTTTCAAAGCGGTGCCTTTGAGTATCTGCCGAAACCCTTTGACATGGATGAAGCCGTTGCGCTGGTGCGGCGCGCGCTGGGCAGTCAGGGAGAACCCAGCGCCGTGGGCATCGAGGAAGGCGAGCCGACAGAAATGATCGGTGAGGCCCCGGCCATGCAGGAGGTGTTTCGTGCCATCGGTCGCTTATCCCGTTCACAGATCAACGTGCTGATTACCGGTGAATCGGGCTCCGGCAAAGAACTGGTGGCGAGCGCTTTGCATCGCCACAGCCCGCGCGCGCGCGGCCCTTTCATCGCGATCAATACGGCGGCGATCCCCGCCGAGCTCTTGGAGTCGGAACTCTTTGGCCACGAAAAGGGGGCCTTCACGGGGGCGGTGCAGGCCCGCCAGGGACGTTTTGAGCAAGCCGCGGGGGGCACGCTCTTCCTGGATGAAATTGGCGATATGCCCGCTGCTTTGCAGACGCGTCTGCTCCGGGTGCTTTCCGATGGCACCTTCTACCGCGTCGGTGGCCACGCGCCGCAACGTGCGGATGTGCGCGTCCTCGCGGCGACCCATCAGAATCTTGAGGTCAAGGTACGAGATGGCAGTTTCCGGGAGGATCTGTACCACCGGCTCAATGTCATCCATATCCA
>JAKCBU010000043.1 GCA_021839095.1 Pseudomonadota bacterium
TGGAATCGCACGGCGAAACGGAGTCCACGCAGGATACGGGTGGGATCGTCCAGGAAAGAGCAGGGATGGAGCACGCGCAACAAGCCTTGCCGTAGGTCCGCGCGGCCTCCGTGAGGATCCAGAAGGCTTCCGAAGGTGGTGGGATCCAAACTGACGGCCATGGCGTTGATGGTGAAATCGCGGCGGGCGAGATCGCTGTGGATGTCGCCGGGTCGCACCTCGGGCAGTGCGGCGGGGGCCGGATAATGCTCTACCCGGCAGCGCGCGAAATCCAGTCGGAATCCGTCGGGATATCGGAGGGTGGCGGTGCCGAATCGCGGATGCAACTGGCATTGCACGTGCAGTTGTTGCAAGGGCGGAGATTCGGCAAGTGCGCGTACGTCCCCTTCGATGGCGAGATCCAGATCCGGCGCCGGACGGTTTTGCAGAAGATCACGCACGCAGCCGCCCACCAGATAGGCCGGAGTCCCGAGATGCGCCGCGATGCCGCCAATGACCTCCAGACGCTGCAGCAACACATCGCCCCATTGTCGTTGCAGCATCTGGCGGATTTGGGAAGCGGTTAAGCGGTTTGTATCCGGTGTGGTGCCGGGATCGCCTTGCCGGCCGGATCCCGCGGGAAGGAGGGGGGCTGGATCAGTCGCTGTCCGCTTGTTCACCGTCATGACCGTCGTCCGTACCGTCCGGATGGGAAGCCACGCTGCCCTTACCCGGGCGGTTGGGATGGCGGCGCCGTCGTCGGGGGCGGAGCCGCGAGGTCGTCGGAAGCGGTCCCAGCGCCGGCTCCTGTCCGGTTTCTTCAAGGCGGGCCTGTTCGATGAGGGTTCGCCGACCGTCGTGGTCGGCGGCCTGGAATCGTTCCCACCATTCCACCAAAGCGGCCGGTATTTCGCCGCTTTGGCTACGCAGACTCAGGAAATCGAAGGCGGCGCGAAAGCGCGGATGGGCAAACAGCGCATGCGGACGGCGCCCGCCACGCCGCAGAAAACGCGCCTGTAATTCCCAGATTTCGCGCATGGTCAAGGCGAAACGGCGTGGTATGGATACCCGCCCGGTGCAGTCCTGTAAGACATCACTGGCGGCCTGTTGCAGGGCGACCGTGGCGGGTTTGCCCTGTTGTTCGAGCAGTTGACTGTGTTGTTTCAAGGCGGGCCAGAGGAGCGCGGCAAAGAGAAATGCCGGTGTCACCGATTTGCCATCGCGCACCCGCGCATCCGTGCCCTCCAGCGCGCTTTGCAGCAGCGCGCGCGCCGCGGCGTATTCCGCATGGTCGAGGAGCGCATCCACTTGCGGAAACAGGGCGGCGAACAGCCCGTGCTGACGCAGATGTTCAAAACTGGTCTGGGCATTTCCATTCAGAAAAAGCTTCAGTGTTTCTTCAAACAGTCGCGCCGAGGGTACTTCCCGCAGGCGCTCGCGACAGGCCGCTATGGGCGCCTGGGCGGCTGAGTCCAGTGTGAAACCCAGTTTGGCGGCAAAGCGCACGGCCCGCAGCATGCGCACCGGGTCTTCACTGTAACGCTGCTCCGGGTCACCGATGATGCGCAGACGTCCGCTCTGCAAATCTTCCATGCCCGTGGAGAAATCCAGAATGCTGCGGTCGGCGATGTTATAGTAGAGCGCGTTGGCGGTGAAATCCCGGCGCCGGGCGTCTTCTTCGAGGGAGCCGTAGACATTGTCCGCCAGTATGCGTCCCGTTTCGCTGCGTTCGCTGGTCTCATTTTCCTGATCGCCCGCGCTGCCGCGGAAGGTGGCCACCTCGATGATCTCGTGGCCGAACTGCACATGCACCAGGATGAAACGCCGGCCAATGAGGCGGGCATTGCGCCGAAAGAGTTTGCGGACCTGTTCCGGGTGCGCGTCGGTTGCGACATCGAAATCCTTGGGTTCCCGTCCCAGCAAGAGATCGCGGACGCTGCCACCGACCAGATAGGCCTGAAAGCCGGCGCGATGCAGGCCATTGAGGACTTGCAGAGCCCCTTCGCTGATCTGATGCCGCGAAACGTTGTGCGCATCACGCGGTGTCACCCTTGCCCCGGGGATACCGGATGACGGCGACGCCGGTATCGCGCGCTCAGCGACGCTGTCTGGCAGATTCAACTGCTTGGTAATAAAGGATTTTAAGGATACCAAGGACGATCTCTGGGTGTGGTGGGGCCTGATCAGGGCGACAGTGTACCTGAAAAATTGGGGAAAAGCAGTGGCTGCGCTACCGCCTGCCATGGCGTCCACCTACCCCGTGTCACAGGTCGTTTACTTTGCGTCGTCCCCTTCCGGGGTTTGCCCTGATCCCCAGACCTGCCTGATGAGATATACCGGCCTCTGTTTACTCTCCTCATAGATCCGGCCCAGGTACTCCCCGATCACTCCCAGGGCCATGAGTTGCACCCCGCCCAGAAACAACAAGGTCACCATGATGGAAGGATAGCCCTTGACCGGATTGCCGTAGATCAGGGTGCTGGCCACCAGCCAGAGGGCATAGAGAAAGGCCAGCAGTGAAACGAGAACACCCAGGTAAGCGGCGATTTGCAGGGGCACCTGGCTAAAGGAGGTGATGCCTTCCACCGCGAAATTCCACAGCCGCCAATAGTTCCAGGTGGTCTTGCCCGTGTGGCGGGGCGCACGATGGTAGTAGATGCTGGTGCTACGAAAACCCACCCAGGCAAACAAGCCCTTCATGAAGCGTCTCCGCTCGGGGAGGGTGCGCAGGGTATCCAGAACGGGGCGGGAGAGTAGACGGAAATCACCGGTATCCGGTGGTATCTCCACGTCGCTCAGACGGTTGATGATGCGGTAGAAGAGGTGTGCGGAGGCGCGTTTGATCCACGACTCTCCATCGCGGGAGAGGCGCACGGCGTTCACCACATCGAAACCTTCCCGCCAATGGGCGAGCAGATCCGGAATCAGTTCGGGCGGGTCCTGCAGGTCCGCATCCAGTGGTATGGCGGCTTCCCCCCGCGCGGCATCGAGCCCGGCGGTGAGTGCCGCTTCCTTGCCGAAATTTCGGGACAAATCGATGACTCTGATGCGCGGATCTTGCCGGTGCAAGGTGATCAATTGCAACAGCGTGTCATCGCTGCTGCCGTCGTTGACGCAAATCATTTCCCAAGACTCCCCGGATGGGTCCATGACGGCACGGACGCGCGCGTAGAGCGTTGCGAGGTTTCCGGCTTCGTTGTGGCAGGGGATGATGATGGAAACCGTCATAGTCCTCGATGCTGGGATGATGGTTGGATTGAGGACGAAAACTACAAGAGTGGGTGGAATACGTCAAACGAACTGGAAAGATGACGCCTGCTTCGGTTATAGTGCGGGATGCCTTGAACCACGGGGCTGGGCGTGCGACTACCCGGCCCCTTTCTTGTTAGGTGAACCACTATGCAATTGATCGGCGAAGCCCTCACCTTTGACGATGTCCTCCTGGTCCCCGCCCATTCAGCGGTGCTTCCGCGTAATGTGCAGATCGCGACCCAGTTGAGCCGGCGCATTCGATTGAATATCCCGCTGCTTTCGGCGGCGATGGATACGGTGACCGAGGCGGCCATGGCCATCGGACTGGCGCAGGAGGGCGGGATCGGTATCATGCATAAGAATATGTCGCCCGACCAGCAGGCGGCGCTCGTTCGGCGGGTCAAGAAATTCGAGTCCGGAGTCATTAAAGATCCCATTACCACCCGCGCGCATGAGAGCATCCGCGAAGTGCTGCAACTCATGGCTGTGCATGGAATATCCGGTGTGCCGGTGGTGGATGGCGAGCGCTTGGAAGGCATCGTGACGCACCGCGATCTGCGTTTCGAAACGCGCATGGACGCGCCGGTGAGCAGCGTCATGACACCCCGTGAACGGCTGGTGACGGTGCCGGAAGGCACCAGCCTGGATGCCACGAAGGCGTTGCTGCACCAGCACCGCATCGAAAAGATTCTGGTGGTCAACGATCGTTTTGAGCTGCGTGGACTGATTACGGTCAAGGATATCCGCAAGGCCACAGAGCATCCATTGGCGTGCCGTGATGCGCAGGGGCGTCTGCTGGTGGGTGCCGCGGTGGGTGTCGGGGAAGGAACCGACGCCCGCGTGCAGGCGTTGGTGGAAGCGGGTGTCGACGTCATCATCGTGGACACGGCGCACGGTCACAGTCAGGGCGTGCTCGACCGGGTGCGTTGGATCAAACAGCACTTTCCCGATGTGGATGTGATCGGAGGAAACATCGCTACCGCGGAGGCGGCGTTGGCGCTGGTCGAAGCCGGCGCGGATGCCGTCAAGGTGGGTATCGGGCCAGGTTCCATCTGCACGACGCGCATCGTCGCGGGGGTCGGCGTGCCACAGGTGACGGCCATCAGTAATGTCGCGGATGCATTGGCGAAATTCGGCGTGCCGCTCATCGCCGATGGGGGTATCCGCTTCTCCGGTGACTTTGCCAAGGCGCTGGCGGCGGGCGCGCACGCGGTCATGGTGGGAGGCTTGCTGGCGGGTACGGATGAGGCCCCCGGTGAAATCGAACTCTACCAGGGCCGTTCTTACAAGGCGTATCGTGGCATGGGTTCGCTGGGGGCCATGCAGCAGGGCTCCGCCGACCGTTATTTCCAGGATGCCAGCCCGGAAGCCCCCAAGCTGGTGCCGGAAGGCGTGGAGGGCCGGGTCCCTTACAAGGGACCGGCGGGACAGGTCATCCACCAGCTTCTCGGGGGCCTACGGTCCAGCATGGGGTACTTGGGGGCGGAAGATTTGCAGGCGTTGCGCAACGGTGCCCGCTTCATCAAGATTACCCAGGCGGGCATGCGCGAAAGCCATGTCCATGATGTGAATATCACCAAGGAAGCCCCTAACTACCGGGTGGAATGAACCATGCAGGAACGTATTCTGATTCTCGATTTCGGTTCACAGTTCACCCAGCTCATCGCGCGGCGGGTGCGCGAAGCCCGCGTTTATTGTGAAATTCATCCCTATGACATGCCGTTGGCGGCGATACGGGCCTGGGGTCCCCGGGGAATCATCCTGTCCGGCGGACCCTCCTCGGTGTATGACGCCGATGCGCCGACGGTCGATCCGGGCTTGTTTGCCTTGGGCCTGCCGATTCTGGGCATTTGTTACGGTCTGGGATTGATGGCGCATTTGCTGGGCGGGCGAGTGGGTAAGGCGGAGCGCCGGGAATACGGCCGGGCGCATGTTCAGATCAAAGAGGCGATCGGTCCCTTGTTGCCTTTTGGTGCCGACGGTGCCGCCGAAGAGGTCTGGATGAGTCATGGCGACCGGATCGAGTCCATGCCCGATGGTTTCCGGGTGCTGGCCAGTAGCGCGAATTCGCCATGGGCGGCCATCGGTGACCCCGTCCGTAACCTCTACGGGGTGCAGTTTCATCTGGAGGTGGCCCATACCCCTCGTGGGGCCGAGATGCTCACGGCCTTCGTGCGCGGCGTATGTGGATGCACCGGCGAGTGGACCATGCACTCTTACGTGGACACGGCCGTGGCGGCGATCCGCGCCCAGGTCGGTAAGGGCCGGGTCATTGCCGCGCTCTCCGGCGGAGTGGATTCGGCCGTGGCCGCGGTGCTCATTCATCGCGCTATCGGCGACCAGTTGATCTGTATTTTTGTGGATAACGGCCTGCTGCGCTTTGGGGAAGCGGAGAAGGTGGCGACGGTATTCCGTAATTATTTTCAGATTCCCTTGCGGGTGGTGGATGCCCGGCAACGCTTCCTGGATGCCTTGGCGGGAGTTGCCGATCCCGAAAAAAAGCGCAAGACCATCGGTAATCTGTTCATCGAGATTTTTGAGGAAGAATCGAAACGGCTGGAAGGGGTTGATTTTCTGGCACAGGGGACGCTCTATCCCGACGTGATCGAGTCGATCTCTTTTAAAGGCCCCAGCGCGACCATCAAATCCCACCATAATGTGGGTGGTCTACCGGAGCGCATGCATCTGGAGTTGGTGGAGCCTTTGCGTGAACTGTTCAAGGACGAGGTGCGGGAGTTGGGTCGTGAGCTCGGCATGCCTGAGGAAGTGGTCGGCCGGCAGCCCTTCCCCGGGCCTGGCCTCGCCATCCGCTGTCTGGGCGCCATTGACGAGCAGCGCCTGGAAGTCTTGCGCCGTGCCGACCGCATCGTGATGGAAGAAATTCGCGAGGCCGGGCTGTATGATCGCCTCTGGCAAGCCTTTGCGGTGCTGCTGCCGGTGCGCAGTGTGGGCGTGATGGGGGATGCACGGACCTATGAGGAAGCCATCGCCTTGCGCGCGGTGGAGTCGGCGGATGGGATGACCGCCGACTGGGCGCATATACCCTATGAAGTGCTGGGGCGCATCTCCACCCGGATCATCAATGAAGTCGCCGGGATCAATCGGGTGGTTTACGACATTTCTTCCAAGCCGCCCGCCACCATCGAGTGGGAGTGAAAGAGGACGGGCATCAACGTGCCGGTGCCAATGGCCTCACGCACCGCGAAGTCGGGCAGGTAGGCGATTCCCAGACCGGCCATGAGGACAGCATCTCGCCATGGGCGACATGGCTGATGAGTGCTCTTGAGAATGACGAGGATGAGACACGCTGACACGGATATCGGGTGGATAGCAAATGCATGAAGATTAAACTACCGGAATCGTCCCGGGATTCGGTACAGCGCAAGGCTCAGCGCTGGGTGATTAAAATCGGGAGCAGTTTGCTGACGGATGATGGCAAGGGCCTGAATGTCGATGCCATTCGCGGCTGGGTCCGCCAGATTCTGGTGCTCCGTCGATCCGGCATCGAAGTGGTGCTGGTCTCCTCCGGTTCCGTCAGTGCGGGTGCCCAGCGTCTGGGTTGGACGGAACGTCCGGCGACGCTGAAAGCACGCCAGGCGGCTGCCAGTGTCGGGCAGTCGGCGCTGATCCACACCTACGAGGAGCTATTGCGGGAAGGGGATAGGCCGGGCGAAGTCCCGCTGCATTGTGGGCAGGTTTTGCTGACGCATGACGATTTACGCAGCCGCCGCCGGTATTTGAACGCGCGTTCCGCGCTGCGGACGCTGCTGGATATGAATGTGCTGCCCATCATCAACGAAAACGACACCGTCTCCTATAACGCGATCAACCTGGGAGACAACGACACCCTGGCGGCCGTGGTCAGTAATTTGCTGGATGCGCATCTCCTGGTGATCCTGACGGATCAGGATGGTCTGTTCGACGCCGATCCGCGCCGCCATCCCGATGCCCGTCTGCTGACAGAGGTGAATGCCGGGGCAGCCATGCTGGAGCGCATCGCCGGGAGCGGAGGATCGGGTGTGGGGACTGGCGGCATGCTCGCGAAAGTGCGGGCGGCGGCACGCGCCGCGCGCTCCGGCACCTCCACCATCATTGCCAATGGCCGTTGCAGGAGTGTGCTGTCGCGTCTGCAGCGCGGTGAACCGATCGGCACGTTCATCCACGCCCGCCTCCCGACCCTGGCGGCACGCAAGCGTTGGCTGGCCGGACATGTGCGCGCGCATGGCACGTTGCATCTGGATGCTGGCGCGGCGCATGCCCTGTTGCGTGACGGAGGGAGCTTGTTACCCGTCGGGGTCACCGCCATCGAGGGCAAGTTTCATCGCGGGGATCTGGTGCTTTGCAAGGACCCTTCCGGCCGTGAAATCGCCCGTGGCCTGGTGAATTGGGACGCCCTGGTGGTCGCGCGCAGTCTCG
>JAKCBU010000044.1 GCA_021839095.1 Pseudomonadota bacterium
GCGAAAGAATTCGGCGGGATAACGCAGGTATCCCCGGTAAAATCGACAAAAGAGTCCTCACTGAAACTCTTCGGGTCGACAATCACGCTACGGACATTGGTAAAGACCTTGAACTCACCCGCGCAACGAATATCGTAGCCATAGGAAGACAGGCCGTAGGAGATAATGGGGTTTCCCTCGATCTGCCGTACCTGACGCGACGAAAAAGGCTCGATCATCCCGTGTTCTTCCGCCATGTGGCGGATCCAGCGATCGGATTTGATGCTCATGGCGGAGACTTCCTGTAAGCGGTTGCGAATCAGCGGTTCTGGACGACGATGTTGGGGAACTTGTGGCTGTGATCGACCGCCTGAAGCGCCAGCCGCCCGGCCACATGACGCGCGAGCTCCAGATAAATTTTGGCGAGACGGGAATCCGGCTGCGCCACCACTGTCGGCGCGCCGTTATCGGCTTCGTTGCGGATGCTGCGATCCAGCGGTATCGCGCCCAAAAATTCCACCCCATCCTGTTCGGCCATGGCCGCTCCTCCGCCGTGACCGAAAATGTCGTCCTCATTGCCGCATTTCGGACAGATATAAAAACTCATGTTCTCGATGATACCGAGAATGGGAACACCCACTTTCTCGAACATCTTCAAACCTTTGCGGGCATCCAGCAAGGCGATGTCCTGCGGTGTCGTGACAATCACCGCCCCGGAGACCGGCACTTTCTGGGCCAGGGTCAACTGGGTATCGCCGGTACCCGGCGGCAAATCCACCACCAGATAATCCAGCGCACCCCAGCGGGTATCCGAGAGCAACTGCTCCAGCGCCTGCATGACCATGGGTCCGCGCCAGACCATGGGGGTTTCCTCGTCAATGAGGAAACCGATGGACATCGCCTTGATGCCATGCCCTTCCATGGGCTCCATTTTTTTTCCATCTTTGCTGGTGGGCTTACCGGAGATGCCCAGCATGCGTGGCTGGCTGGGCCCGTAGATGTCCGCGTCAAGTATGCCTACCGCGGCACCTTCTTTGGCCAGCGCCAGCGCGAGATTCACGGCCGTGGTGGACTTGCCCACCCCACCCTTGCCCGAGGCAATGGCAATGACATTTTTAATGCCTTCCATCAGCTTGACACCGCGCTGCACCTGATGCGAAAGAATGCGGTGCCCGACGGTGACCTGTGCACTGAGGCCATGATCATTCCGGATTTGTCGGGCCACCTCCTCGCTCAAACTGGTGGCCACCCCCAGGCTGGGGTAAGGCAATTCCAGTGTGACGGCAACACCATCAACGCCCTTGAGGGCCCCCGCTGCTGCCAGATCTTTGCCCAGATAAGGGTCCTGCACCGCGCGTAGCGACTGTTCGACCTGTTCCCGCATCAATTCCGTCATATCCATCCCCATCCGTGCCATGGCACGGCCAGCTATTTCTGCGCAAAAGCCACCCCATCAACGGGCAAGAAGCTCTCTGAAGCTCTCTAGTGTGGCGCTTCAGCGCTGATGATCACCTCATGACGCTCTATACCGCCCCCTTCACCAAAGGCATCTTTGGGCAGCGGGTTGGTGTGCGCCACCTTGAAATCCGCGCTGTTCATCCACGCCTCGAAGGCCGCCTGATTCACCCAGTGGGTCAGCACCACATATACCCCGTTATCGCCTACGGGACGCAGGATTTCCATACGCACGAAACCCGGCTGCTTATCCACCTCGCCCGCCCGTCGCCGGAAGCGTTCCTCAAACTCCGCACGATACTCCGCCTTGACGGGAACCCGGTTCGCTACGACGTATTGCATGATGATGCTCCTGTATACTCAGATGGTATTCATTGTAGGGCAGACAAATCCTTCAAACCAAGAACATCCTGCATATCATACAGGCCCGGTGCTCTGCCCCGCAGCCAGTTGGCGGCACGCAAGGCGCCTTCGGCAAAATTCAGCCGGCTGGCGGCACGATGGGTCAACTCCAGACGCTCTCCAGCCCCCGCCATCCATACCGTATGCTCACCGACCACGTCCGCACCGCGCAGCGTCGCAAAGCCGATACTGCCGGCCACCCGGGGACCGGCAATGCCATTGCGATCCAGGCACTGGATGTCATCCAGGCGCTGGCCGCGCCCCGCCGCCACGGCTCGACCCAAGGCCAGCGCGGTACCCGAAGGCGCATCCTGCTTCTGACGATGATGGGCTTCCACAATCTCCACGTCATATTCCTCACCGAGCGCCGCGGTGATGGCGGGCAAAAAGGCCAGTAATACGTTGACACCGACACTCATATTGGGGGCGAGCACCAGCGGAATATGCCGGCTGGCGCTTTCCAGTTTCGCGCGCTGGGTCACGGAAAACCCCGTCGTGCCCACCACGACCGGTTTCGCTGCGGCCACACAGGCCGCGACATGCGCCAGAGCGGCCTCTACCGGACCAAATTCGATGACCACATCCAGACCGGGCAGGGTCGCCGCCAAATCGGCGCTGACCGGCAGACCCAAGGCATGAATCCCCGCCAAACGGCCGGCATCCTCACCCAGATAGGCGGCCCCGCCGCGCCCCACAGCCGCG
Organism: Pseudomonadota bacterium; assembly: GCA_021839095.1. The sequence continues at coordinate 2,539 of JAKCBU010000044.1, forward strand.
GCCAATTTCAGTTCCGGATGGTCGACAATGCCTTGCACCAGGGCACGGCCCATGCGCCCCGCCACAGCCGTCACACCCACCCGCCACACCCCGTTCATCAGAGCCCCATCTTGTCGAAGAAGTCTTTGGCCTTGTTCCACCAACTTTCCTGCTGGGGATGCTGGGTGTTATCGCCACCTTCCCGACCGAACTCCTCCAGCAGTTCCTTCTGCCGTGCAGAGAGGTGTACCGGCACCTCCACCTGCACCCGACAATGGAGATCTCCATTCAATTTGCTGCGCACTCCCTTAATCCCTTTCCCACGCAGGCGAAAAACAGTACCAGACTGAGTGCCGGGGGCAATCTGCACCTTGGCACGGCCCGTCAAGGTGGGGACTTCCAGTTCTCCACCCATGGCCATCGTCGTAAAGCTCACCGGGACGGCACAATGCAGGTCATCGCCATCGCGCTCAAAGAGTGCGTGCGGCTGCACCCGGACCTGAATGTAGAGATCGCCCGAGGGTGCGCCACGCTCCCCCGCCTCGCCCTCGCCACTCAGGCGAATACGGTCACCGGTATCCACGCCAGCGGGAATCTTTACCTGCAAATCCCGGTTCTTACGTACCCGGCCATGACCATGGCAGCTCACACAGGGATCACGGATGACTTTGCCACTGCCACTACACTGCGGGCAAGGGCGGGTCACCGAGAAAAAGCCCTGGACCATCCGCACTTGACCCCGCCCACCGCAAGTCTTGCAATCCTCCACCGCGCTCCCCGGTTTGGCCCCGGTACCGTGACAGACCTCGCAGGTCGCCGAACTGGGAATCTGAATGGTGACCTCTTTTCCAAGAGCGGCCTCTTCCAAGCTCAGTTCGAGTTCATAACGCAGATCGGCGCCGCGTCCCGGGTCCTGACCGCGAACACCACCGCCAAAGGCTTGCTCAAAGAGGTCACTGAAGACATCGCCAAAACCGCCGCCGCCAAAGCCGGCGCTCTGCCCGCCTCCGCCACCATTAATGCCCGCATGCCCATAGTGGTCATAGAGTTGCCGTTTCTGCGGGTCGGAAAGCACTTCATAAGCTTCACTGATTTCTTTGAAACGATTTTCCGCGTTCGCATCGTCCGGATTACGGTCCGGATGATAACGCATGGCCAAACGCCGGTAAGATTTTTTGATCTCACCGTCGCCCGCCGTGCGGGTGACCTCCAGTACTTCGTAATAATCCCGTTTGGCCATCTTCTTTCCTAAAACAGGCGAGGGGGCAAGGTCCGCAACCCTGTCCCCTCGCGACCGATGCCTATTTTACTTCTTGTCCACTTCCTCGAACTCCGCCTCCACCACGTCGTCCGGCTTGGCTTGGCCCTGCGCACCCGCACCAGATCCCGCTTCCGCCTGGCTGGCGGCAGCACTCTGCAGCAACGCCGACATAGCGGCCATCAGGGTGGCGACAGCCCCCTTGATCGCTTCCACGTCCTCACCCTTAGCGGCTTCTTCCACCGCGGTGATCGCTTCCGTCACCTTGGTCTTGTCGTGCTCAGGTGCCGCGGCATGTTCCTCCACCGCCTTACGCGCGCCATGCACACTGGCATCCGCTTCGTTGCGCGCCTCGATCAGCGCGCGTGCCTTCTTGTCGTCGGCCGCATGCGCCTCGGCCTCCTGAATCATCCGCTTGATTTCTTCCTCGGACAGGCCGGAACTCGCGGTGATCTTGATGGACTGTTCCTTGCCGGTTTGGTTGTCCTTGGCCGACACGTGGAGGATACCATTGGCATCGATGTCGAAGGTCACTTCGATCTGCGGCATACCCCGCGGGGCGTTGGCAATATCCGTCAAGTCGAAACGCGCCAGAGATTTGTTGTCCCGGGCCAGCTCACGCTCGCCCTGCAGCACATGCACCGTCACCGCCGACTGGTTGTCCTCCGCCGTCGAGAAGATCTGCGACTTGCGGGTCGGGATGGTCGTGTTCTTTTCGATCAGTTTGGTCATCACACCGCCCAAGGTTTCAATACCGAGGGACAGAGGCGTCACATCCATCAACAGCACATCTTTCTTGTCCCCGGACAAGACCGCGCCCTGAATGGCCGCACCGATGGCCACCGCCTCGTCGGGGTTCACATCCTTGCGCGGTTCCTGGCCGAAGAAACCCTTGACCTTCTCCTGCACCTTGGGCATACGGCTCTGACCACCCACCAGGATGACATCGGTGATCTGGCTGGTCGCGAGGTTCGCGTCCTTCATGGCTACCCGGCAAGGCGCCATGCTGCGGTCGATCAGGTCTTCCACCAGCGACTCCAGCTTGGCACGGCTCAACTTCATGTTGAGGTGCTTCGGCCCACTCTGGTCCGCGGTGATGAAGGGCAAATTGACGTCCGTCTGCTGCGCCGAAGACAACTCGATCTTCGCCTTTTCCGCGGCCTCCTTCAGACGCTGCATGGCCAGACGGTCACCGCGCAGATCAATGCCCGCTTCTGCCTTGAAGGAATCGGCCAGGTAGTTGATCACCCGACTGTCAAAGTCGCCGCCGCCGAGGAAGGTGTCGCCGTTGGTGGAGAGCACCTCAAACTGATGCTCGCCCTCCATCTCGGCAATTTCGATGATGGAAATATCGAAGGTGCCGCCACCCAGATCGTACACCGCAATTTTGCTGTCGCCCGGCTTTTTGTCCTCGCCGAAAGCCAGCGCCGCCGCCGTAGGTTCGTTGATGATCCGCTTGACCTCCAGACCGGCGATGCGTCCGGCATCCTTGGTTGCCTGTCGCTGCGCATCGTTGAAGTAGGCGGGTACGGTAATGACCGCTTCGCTGACGGTTTCGCCGAGATAATCTTCCGCCGTTTTCTTCATCTTCTGCAAGATGAAAGCGGAAATCTGCTGCGCGGAGTATTTCTTGTTGCGCACTTCCACCCACGCATCGCCGTTGTCGGCCTTGATGATCTTGTAAGGCACATGCTTGAGATCCTTCTGTACTTCCGCGTCGTCAAACTTGCGGCCGATCAGACGTTTCACCTCGTAAATGGTGTTTTCCGGGTTCGTGACCGCCTGACGCTTGGCCGCTTCGCCGACCAGTACCTCCCCTTCCTCGGTGATTGCGACGATAGAAGGCGTGGTGCGTTTGCCCTCACTGTTTTCAATCACCTTGACCTTGTCGCCTTCCATCACAGCGACACAGGAGTTGGTGGTTCCCAAATCAATTCCAATCACTTTAGCCATTCTATCATCTCCTGAATATACAAAATCTGTCTGCCGTCCGTGGTGTTACTCTGCCGCTTTGGATGCCTTGGACACGGACACCATGGACGGCCGCAACAGCCGGTCATGCATGATATAACCCTTCTGGTGTACCGCCAGAATCCGGTTCGCATCCCCTTCCGCTTCCACCATGGCAATCGCTTGATGCAAGTGGGGATCAAAACGCCCCTCGCTCATGTCTATGGGGACGATGCCCGCTTTTCCCAAGGCTTGCGCAAACAGCGCCAGCGTATTCTCCAATCCCTGCCGGAGTTGCGCGATGCCCTCGGTCCCTTCCACGGGGCTGGCCAGCGCCAGTTCGAGACTGTCCACCACCGGCAGCAATTCCCGGGCAAAGCGGTCCACCGCATAATTGCGGGCATCCTCGACCTGTTTCTCATGACGTTTGCGTTGATTCTCCGCATCCGCCAAAGCACGCAGATAGTCGTTACGGTAGCCTTCCGCCTTTTCTTCCCAGTTCACTACCGCTTCGGGGGCCGATTCCTCGGTGTTGGTCGGCGACTCCTGCTTCTCTTCTTCATTTTCATTCATATGTGATCAACCTCGGACAGTTTGCGTCCCCAACGATATGGGGAAGAGGCCGGGCCTTTTCAAGGCCGGCCTGCATCAGGGTTGCGAGAGGGCGCGGCCCAGCAATTGCGCCGTTCCATCCACCAATGGAATGATCTGCTGGTAAGGCATCCGCATCGGCCCGATCACGCCCAGCACTCCCACGACCTCGCCGTCGACACTGTAGGGCGCGGACACGACACTGCAATCCGTGAGCGGCGCATAACCCGATTCCTCGCCGATAAAAATACGCACATCGCTCCCGCGCATACTCTCATCCAGCAGGTGCACCAAGTCACGCTTCTGCCGCACCGCCACGAGAAGTTCGCGCAGGCGTTCGCTCCCCGCCAGTTCCGGCTGATCCAGCCATTGAAACTCGCCCTCGATAAGCATGCGCTGCTGATCTTCCTCCAGCATCTCCTCACCCAACTCCATGGCGCTGCGTAGAACACGATCCATTTCGTGGCGGGACTGTTGCAGATCCCGCTGCAGGTTATGGATGACCTCCTGAAGCGGTCGGCCACCATAAGTGGCATTGAAGAAGTTGGCGGCCTGCGCCAGATCCGCCGCACCCAGGGGATGCTCCGTGCGAATCAGCCGATTCTCCACATCCCCCTTGTCGGTGACAAAGATGGCCAGCACCTCGCGCTCGCGCAACGCGATAAAGTCCACATGCCGCAAAATCCTCGTCGCGCGCCGTGGCACCCGCACAAAACCTGCCATGTGCGTCAGTTCAGAAAGAATACCCGTGGCAGCATGCAGCACCTGCTCCGTATCCGGAGCGCGAAAACCGATACGGTGCACCAGCAAGCGGTTGGACTCTGCCGACAGCGGCACCACGCGCAACAACGCATCGACAAAAAAACGATAACCGACATGGGTGGGGATACGTCCAGCAGAGGTGTGCGGCGAGATCAGGTAGCCCTCGTCCTCCAGATCGGCCATGACATTACGCACGGTGGCCGGGCTGATGTTGAGACCCGCGTCACGCGCCAGTTGGCGACTGCCGACCGGCACCCCCTTCGCGATGTGCTGTTCCACGAGAGATTTAAGCAGGTGACGGGCGCGCGCGTCCATGGCCATCAGCGCCTCGGCCCCAAGACACCCGTTCGCCTGCCCCACATATCGAGCAAAGCGAACCGCTGCAAAGAACGGCTAAACTTCACTGGCTTCACTGAAGGAATCATCCTTGGCACTCTACCATCACGAGTGCCAATAATTTAGCAAAAAATGATGGCGACGCAAAGAAT
>JAKCBU010000045.1:0-3616 GCA_021839095.1 Pseudomonadota bacterium
CATGTCCGTTTACACTAATGTCAGCGACCGCGAACTCGCGCAATTTCTCAGGGATTATGAACTCGGTGACGCCCGTGCGCTGACCGGTATCCCTGCCGGAGTAGAAAACAGCAATTATTTCCTGGATACCGACAAGGGCCGTTTCGTATTGACCCTTTTCGAACGCCTGCCGCGTAACAAGATCCCCTATTTCCTCGCCCTCACCGAATGGCTCAGTCTGCGTGGCATTCCTTGTCCGCGCCCCATGCATACCATGGCAGGAAACAGCCTCGGCACCCTTTGCGGCAAACCTGCCGCCATCGTCCAGCGCCTGAGTGGCGGCTCCATTGAAGGACGGGCGCCGTCCATCACCGAAATCAGCGCCCTTGGGGAGTTGCTGGCGCGGATGCATCTGGCCGGGGAGGATTTCCCCGAACGGCACCCCAACCCTGCGGGTTTCGACTGGTGGCAGGAGACGGCCAGACATCTGGTGCCACACTTGAGCCCGGAAGACAACACGATCATTGCTGAAGAACTGGCATATCAGCGAACCGCGCGCAGGACCCCGCTCCCCGGCGGGGTCGTCCATGCCGACCTCTTTCCCGACAATGTCCTGTTCGAAGACGGCCGGATTTCCGGCGCCATCGACTTTTACTACGCCGGGGATGATGCCTGGCTCTACGATCTGGCGGTGGTGGCCAACTCCTGGTGTTCGGTGGCCGATGGTCGCTTTGATCAAACCTTGGTCCGTGGGTTATGGCATGCCTACGTGACCGCCCGCCCCTTGCAGGCGGGCGAGGAAGATCTGTGGTTTCCGCTGCTGCGCGCCGCCGCCCTCCGCTTCTGGCTCCTGCGTCTGGACGCCATGCACTTTCGCCGCCCCGGCACCATCACCCAGTGCAAAGATCCGGAGGAATACCGGCGGATTCTCCTCCGGCGTCGGGAAATGCTTTAACCACCGAGGACTATTTCAGCGAAAAGCCGTTGTTCTGTGGCGCGCTTTCCAGAATATACCCGTGACTTTTCCGTCGAACGACGCGCTCCTCGCCCATGGGCACTGGGGCACGAGAATGGCCAGCCCGTCGAGCGGACGTTTGCGGTAATGCCGAGTCACCGCTGAGGCTTACCACCGGGCGCAAGCGCTCCAGCACTTTGGGGCCGATGCCGCGGACACGGGCGAGATCATCCACACTCTTGAAAGGCCCATGCGCCTGCCGGTACTGCAGCACCGCCTGTGCCTTGGCCGGGCCGATGCCCGGCAACGCATCCAGTGCCGCGGCATCGGCCGTATTGATATTCACCGTCGCCCAGACCGCAGGAGCGAACAGCAGGAACAGCAAGCACAAAAATCCCCGTAATCCCGTTTTCATCACGCCCCACTCCTGTGTCATGATCCTACCCGCACTTCTCAACAATCGCTCAGGGCAAACGCTCCAAAGCCACCACCCCCAGCGCCAGCCACTTGCTTCCCGAGCCAAACTGCACCTGAATCCGACCCTGGCGGCCACCCGCCGCATAATCCAGCACCACCCCCTCGCCAAAGACCGGGTGCTGGAGGCGTGAGCCCAGCGGAAAGGGCATCTCCAGTGCCGGCGCGCGCAGCGGCATGGCGGGGCGGCTGATCCGCGCGCGCGGCCGCAGTTCCTGCAGGATCTCCCGCGGAATCTCCCGCAAAAAACGGGAGGGCAGGGTCATTCTTTCACTACCATGGAGGCGACGACTTTCCGCATGGCTGACGACCAGCAAACGCATGGCGCGGGTCATGCCGACGTAGCAAAGGCGTCGCTCCTCGGCCAAACCTTGGGGGTCTTCCAGAGAACGCTGGTGGGGGAACAGTCCCTCTTCCAGACCCACCAGAAACACCAGCGGGAACTCCAGCCCCTTGGCGCTGTGCAGGCTCATCAACTGCACACCATCCTCCCAGGCATCCCCGGCGCCGTCTCCCGCCTCCAGCGCGGCATGGGTCAGAAACTCCGAGAGCATGTTCCCTGGTTGCGGTGCCAGGTCCCCCAGATGGGGGTCGGCGGACCAATCCTGGGCATAGCTGCGCGCGGCATTGATCAACTCGTCCAGATTCTCCAGACGACCCTCGGCACGATCGCCCTCGCGGCCGTGCCATTCGCGCAAGCCGGTACGGGTCAGCACCGTTTCCACCCGCTCTCCGAGATCCGCCTCTGCCGTCCGCGCCGCCAAATCCTCCACCAGATCGAGGAAGGTGTTGATTTTCGGTTGATTCAGTTCCCCCGCCGCCTGCCAGAGCGAGAGGCCGCGCGCGCGCGCCAGATTCCGCAGGCGTTCGGCACTGACCGCGCCGATGCCGCGCGCAGGCACATTCACCACCCGCTCAAAGGAGGCATCGTCATGGCGATTGGCGGTGAGGCGCAGGTAGGCCAGCGTGTCCTTGATCTCCGCGCGCTCGAAGAAACGCAGGCCGCCATAGACCCGATAGGGCATGCCTTCGCGCACCAACGCTTCTTCAAAAGCCCGCGACTGGGCGTTGGAACGGTAAAGGATGGCGCACTCGGAACGGCGACCACCAGCTTCCAGCCATTGCTGAATGCGTCCCACCACATAGCGCGCCTCATCCACCTCGTTGTAGGCGGTATAGAGTTGAATCGCCTCACCGCCCGGCTCCGCCGTCCACAGGGTTTTGCCGAGACGATCGGGGTTGTAAGCGATGACCGCGTTGGCGGCTTGCAGGATGGGTGCGGTCGAACGGTAGTTCTGCTCCAGCCGCACCACCTGTGCCCCGGCAAAGTCTTCTCCGAAGCGCAGCAGATTCTCCACCCGCGCACCGCGCCAGGCATAAATGGACTGGTCATCATCGCCGACCACGAAAATCTGCCCGTGCCGCGCCAGCCCCTTCAGCCAGGCATATTGCACCGTATTGGTGTCCTGAAACTCGTCCACCAGAATGTGCTGGAAACGGCGCTGATAATGATCGAGGATTTCCGGCGATTCCCAGAGACGCAGGGCGTAGAGCAACAGATCGCCGAAGTCCACCAATCCGGAACGCTTTTTGGCCACTTCATAGGCGCTGTAGATGGGAATGAAGGGCGCCGCTGCCGGGCCTTCATATTGTTGCACCTGTTCCGGTCCCCAGCCTTCGTCTTTCCAGCGGCCGATACGTCCGGCCATGGCCCGCGGCGGCCACTGCTTCTCATCCATCTGCGCTTCACGCATGATCCGCCGCACCAGACGCTGGCTATCGTCCGCGTCCAGGACCTGAAAGTCCGCGGGCAAACCCAGCGCCGCGTGCTGCACGCGCAGCAGGCGGTGGGCGATGCCGTGAAAGGTCCCCATCCACAGGGCCCGCAAACTCATGGCGACCATACCATCCAGGCGCTCGCGCATGGCACGCGCCGCCTTGTTGGTGAAAGTCACCGCCAGAATCTCACCGGGATGCGCCCCCCCCTCCAGCAAATGCGCAATGCGGCTAGTCAGCACGCGCGTTTTACCGGAGCCCGCCCCCGCCAGCACCAGCGCAGGGCCCGGCGGCAGGGTTACCGCCTCCATCTGGCGGGGATTGAGAACAGACCATTCAGACACGGCAACTCCTCGCTTGAAAATACGGCATAATGACCGCACTGTGAAAGCAGACTTGCAGCCGGGCCGCTGTCTGCTATAACCAATGATA
>JAKCBU010000045.1:3626-7545 GCA_021839095.1 Pseudomonadota bacterium
AACGCAACGCCGATGCCGACACGATCAAGGCGTCTTATCGCAAAATGGCGCGCAAATATCACCCTGACGTGAGCAAGGAAAAGGATGCGGAAGACCGTTTCAAGGATCTTCAGGAGGCCTATGAAGTGCTCAAAGATCCAGAGAAGCGCGCCGCCTATGACCAGTTGGGCAGCAACTGGCGCGCCGGACAGGAATTCCGGCCACCGCCCGGCTGGGGACAACCAGCGGGTGGAGGGGGCTTTGGCGGGGCCGGACCGGATTTTGGCAGGGGATTCAGCGACTTTTTCGAGTCCATATTCCGTCAACAACAGGGCGGCGGCTTTCGTGGCAGTGGAGGAGGTGGATTCCACAGTCAGGGTGAGGACAGCGAGGCCACCATCCGCGTCAGCCTGGAGGACGCTGCCCACGGCGCCCAACGCGAGATCAGCCTGGAAGTGCCCACCATAGGTCCCGATGGGCGTATGCGCCGGGAGGCGCGGCGCCTGACCGTCAAAATTCCCAAAGGCATCCGCGAAGGGCAGCGGCTGCGTATGGCCGGGCAGGGTGCGCCGGGCATGGGGGGAGGGGCCAATGGCGACCTATACCTGCACATCCAATTCCAGCCGCATCCCAAGTTTCGGGTAGAGGGCGGCGATCTGTATCACGACCTGCACATCACGCCCTGGGAAGCGGTGCTGGGCGCCAGCGTCGAAGTGCCCACCCTGGATGGCGAGGTGCGCATGAAGATTCCGGCAGGCAGCACCAGCGGACAAAAGCTGCGGCTCAGCCAGAAAGGATTGCCGGGCTCCGGCGGCAAGGCCCCCGGGAACCTGTACGCGGTGATCCAGGTCGTCGTCCCCCAAAAAATCAGCGCGCCGGAAAAAGCCCTGTGGAACCAACTGGCGGAGATATCCGACTTCCATCCCCGCCGCTGACCAGAAGAGAGAGGAGAATGCCCCATGGTTTCACCACTGACCACCGTCATCGAAGCGGAATTGCTGGAAGAGGGCGCCTTCTGCTTCGATTTCCCGCACTTTTGCACCTTGCTCCACTGCGGTGAGGGCGAAGCCATGCAATTGGTGCGCTACGGTGTCATCCACCCCGAAGGCAGCGGCCCGCAGCACTGGCGCTTCCGCAGCCTCGATCTCTACCGCGCCCGCCTCAGCCGCCGCCTCAGCCGCGATCTGGAGATCGACATGGCGGGTGCGGCGCTGGCGGTGGACTTGCTGGAGCGGTTACGGGGGTGACCACCCGCCGGGAGAAATCGATGATTCAGGCGGCCTCCCGTCAAACACGATGGATTTTTGACTCCCCCTTTCCACAGCTTGCGCCACGGCGACGAATCAAGCGAAGCCGCCGTGGTTACCCCTCAACGAGGTCCCGGATGCTCAAAAATCGCGCTCAACCTTGAACGCATTGATGATGACATCCGCCATCTGATTACGGGCTCCGTGCACCACCGCGTCCAGGACATCACTCTCCGTCCAACCGTGGGTAAGCGCCACCTCCACATCTTCCCGCGTCAACAGCGATGGTGTCTGCACGGCCTTGAGCACCAGCAGGAGCATCGCCTTGTCCCGGTCGCTCAAGGGCGCCGCCCCGGGATCTTGCTTGGTGGCCGCCACCGCTTCGGGGCTTTGACCAAGATGGTTGATCAGCATGGCCTCATTGAAACCCACGCAGTAATCGCATTGATTGGCCTGAGAAATCAACATGCGGATAGTGGCGAGCAACGCCGCGCCGAGGCGGGGGTGATGACGGTAGTATTGGATGCCCTCCCACTGTTGGGCGAGAATCTCCGGGCTCGATCCGTAAACTTGCACGACGGCGGGAACCCGTCCAAAAGCCCCTTCAATTTCCTGATACAACTCGGCGGTCCTGCCGGAGGAAGCCTCCGGCGTAATGATTTGCAAGATAGTCATAAATCTCTCCAATGGGCGTTCATGCGCGGGATTGAGCATACAGACTAGTCGGTATGCAATATCTTTGCAAGGGGCTCCGGCCGAAATACCGGGGTCCTACACGCCGGTCAAAGCGGACGCATCCCGTATCCCTCTCCGGATCTCCGCGGCATGGGTCAGCAAAATCAGATGTGTACCCGACGCCAGCGGATGATATCGCGATACCGGCAGGTGCGCGGCCATCGCCAAACCGATCTGCGGGTTGATCACCTGATCCTGGGCGCCCTGCCAGACATGCACCGGCACCCGGATATCCTCCAGACGGAAGGGCCAGGGACGGTTGAGTATCGCCAAATCATCGGCCATCCCCTCTGTTCCTTGCCGCAACGCCTCCCGCAAATCGGCGCACAAATTCGTCAGAACGTCCGGTGCCGCCAGCAGGGACCGGTCACCGGCGCTCATTTTTGCCGCCAGCCGCGCCACGAAACGTTCCGGCTCCTGGCGCGCCGCGCCCACGCCCAGGCGCAACAACATCCTGAAGAGCCACGGCGTCCCGCGGATCAGGGTAAAGAGGACATGATCCTGCCGCCGCAAAGCAGACCATATTTCCGGGATATCTAACGGTCCCAAACCGCTCACCAGGTGCGCGCAGCGCACCCGCTCCGGCATGGCGTGGGCGCAGGCCAGCGCGTAAGGGCCGCCGCCGGAGAAACCCAACACATGGAAGGCGTCAAGCCCCAGACGGTTTACCAGGGCTTCACTCGTCGCCGCCACTTCGGTCAGGGTCAATCCTGGCTGCCGATCCGACTCTCCGTAACCCGGCCGGTCAAAGGCAATCCAGCGCAGACCATCCCGCAAGACCGCGGGCAACCATTCCAGTTGCCGGCGGGAGCCGGGAGTACCGTGAAAAAACAGCACCGGCAGGCGCTCGTTCGAGTCACCGATCGCCGCATAGGAGACAATCCGGCCTGAATCCAACATTAACGACTGTTTCATCTTTCACTCTGGGTGTTGTGGATCCGCATCCGGAGACAGGGCCGCGGCCCCTGCGCTGGCCCGCATGGTCTTCACCGCCCTCCCCAGCCCTTCCTGAAAGAGATGGCTATGCCCATGCAACTGACCGAGCAGCCGATGGAGTTCCTCGCGCGTCCCGCTTTGCCGTATCTGGAGAATTTTCCGGCCCAGGATATGCACTGTTTCATGCTCGGCCAGCAGGGTCTCCACCTCGGGCAAGTCCGACGCATGGGTGCGCAACCAGCTCGTGACCGGGCAGGTCGCCAGTCCCGCATGCTCGTAAAAGCCGTGACTTGTCGCGGACTCTTCCGCCGCACGCACCCATCCCAAATGCTGATACAGGGCCAGTAGCGGCGTGTCCGCATCCCCGGCGCCGAGGACAAAGGTGCGCACGAAATCCGCCACCATGTCCGTTTCCAGCGGCCTGGAAATGGCATAACCCTGAAGATAATGAACCGCCATTTCGCGCAAGAGTGCGATATGGGCTTCGGTCTCGACCCCTTCCACGGTAATGAGGACGTCCATGCCCAAACCCAGGTTGACCAGACTTTCCACAAAAACCAGGTCCTGAGGGTTGTTCGACAGCTCGCGGATGAACCCCTGATCGATCTTGATCTCGTCGATGGGCAGATTTTTGAGCCGCAAGAGGGAGGCATAGGTACTTCCCACGTCATCCAAGGCGACTTTGATGCCCGCGCTGCGCAACCGTTGGAGATGCCCCAAGGCGACGATCTGTTCGAGGATCTCCCCGATCTCCATCACTTCCAGCACCAGGGACTCCGGGGGTATCCCCGGATAATGGGTCAACATGCTCAACACGGTATCAGCAAATCCGGGTTGGTCGAGCTCTTCCGGGGTCACATTGATGCTGAGAAAGAGATCCAGACCCATGTCCCGCCACTGTGCGAGTTGCCGCAATCCCGTCTGCAGCACGAAGCGCCCCAGTGCCTGACGTTCCCGCACCCCCAGGGCGGAAAGGAATTGATCGGGAGAGATCTCCCGGTCCTCCCGGCGCCAGAGATCGG
>JAKCBU010000046.1 GCA_021839095.1 Pseudomonadota bacterium
GGACGTGCATAGATTTCGAGGATGGCATCGAGCGTATGGGCTGGCGTGGTATTCATCGGATTTTCCTGTGGACGGGAATCGGGTAAGAAGGGACCGCATACTCGGCAAGCTGTGACCGGATGCGGGTGGATGCGGCGCGGATCCAAAGCACCTTGGTTCGCGCCGATTCGCCTTGCACCAGGGTGATCTGTGAATTCCTGAGATGCAGGGTGGCGCACAGAAAGGCGGAGAGGGCGGTGTTGGCGGCACCTTCCATGGCGCGGGCGCGCAGGCGGATCTTGAGGGCGTCACCGTGACATCCGGTGATTTCGTCGGCCTTGGCACCGGGCTGAACGTGGACGCGCAGGTAGAGGCCCTCTCCTTGCAGGCGCAGGTAAGGGGGGAGCATGGTTTCTGCCGCCATCATCCGCCGTGGAATTTCCGCATCCATACTATCCGCCTAGATTCAGGATGGCATGAGCCAACAGCCATTTGAGCAACTCGATGAGCAGCATGGCGGCCAATGGGCTGAGATCTATGCCCCCCAGCGGCGGAATGATCCGTTGGAGCGGGTAGAGGATGGGTCCGGTTACCCGGTCGAGAAGCTGAACAACGGGGTGGCGCGGATCGGGCTGCACCCACGAGAGGATGGCGCGGATGAGAATGGCCCAGAATAGCAGAGTTAAAATGAGGCTGGTGAAGCGCGCTGCGGTGATACTGAGTTCATTCATGGCGTGTCCCTTTTAATATTGCCGAGCGCACGGCTGCGTTCAGCGGCAGCAGCCAGCGCTCGCTGGGCCAGAGGCCGCAGATGCTCCTCCCAGGCAGCCAGACCGGCCGCCGTCGTGCCGCCGGGACTGGTCACCTGGTGGCGCAGCTCGGTTGGGCTTAACCCGCTCGCAGCGGCCATCTGCGCGGTGCCGAGCACCGTCTGCACGGCGAGCGCGCGCGCGGTGGGACGGTCCAGTCCCTGCAGGACCGCGGCATCTTCGAGCGCCTCCAGGAACAGCAGGACGTAGGCGGGGCCGCTGCCGGAAAGCGCGGTGACGGTATCCATCAGGGATTCATCACTCAGCCAGTACACCTTGCCCACGGCGGCCATGATCGACTCGGCGATCTGCCGTTGTTCGGCGCTGGTGGTGTCACGGGCGTAAAGCGCCGTTGCCCCGACGCCGATCTGTGTCGGCGTATTCGGCATGCTGCGCACGATGGCCGTTCCGGCGTCCAGTTCGGCGGCGATGCGCGTACTGCTGATACCCGCGGCGACCGAGAGGAAAAGCACGCCGGCATCGGTGAAGGAGCGCCGCCACTCGGTGAGCACCGACGGCATCTGTTTGGGTTTGGCGGCGTAGATAACCACGCCATGGGCGGGTAGTTTTTGCGCTGTGGCGGGCAGACTGCGGATGCCGAATTCCGCGGCGAGGGCGTCGCGACGGGGGGCGCTGGGGGCGTGCACTTGAATCTGGTCGCCCATTACCCCCTGACGCCGCAGGCCGGCAATGAGGGCGCGCGCCATATGGCCGGCGCCGATAAAGATGATATGCTGCGTAATCATAGGGACTCCCGGGTACGATGCCCGAACAGGAGGGTGCCCAGACGGATCTCGGTGGCACCGTGTTCCAGGGCTTGAAGGTAATCCGCCGAAGTACCCATGGAAAGGGTGTCGATAGCGGGATGGGGCAGGGTGTGCTGCAGGGTGGAGAAGAGGACGGCCATGCGACGGAAATCCGTGTTTGCCTGTTGCCGATCTGGAGAAACCAGGGCCATCAGGCCGCGTAACCGTAAGTGAGGAAGCCGGGAAATGGCTAGCGCGAGTTCGGGAACCTGCTCCGGCAAGCACCCCCCCTTGCGGGCTTCTCCACTGATCGCGACTTCGATAAGGACATTCAGGGGGGGCATTCCCGCGCGCGCGGTGTTCAGGCGTTCGGCGATCAGCAGATGGTCCACACCCTCCACCCAGGTGAAATATCGGGCGATATTCTTCGTTTTGTTGCGCTGGATGCGGCCGATGAAATGCCAGACGATGTCATTCAGATCGTTCAGAGCGGCTTGTTTCCGTAGGGCCTCCTGCAGATAGTTTTCGCCGAAATGACGGAGCCCCAGCGCATGGGCGCGACGCAGTTCCTCCGCCGGAACCTGTTTGCTGACGGCGGTCAGGCGGGGTGGCGGATAGTCGGCAAGGTCGTGTTGCACTTGGGCGAGGCGTTCGGCGAGTGGCATGGATCTCTGGTTGACGTGGGCGAAATGACCAAGGTCGACTATAGTAACGCTCATTACCCTTTCGCCCAAATTACGGGCCGCCTGTTTCGGGAGGTGGATGATGGACATTTCTGAACTGCTCACCTTCGCGGTGAAAAACAACGCCTCGGACACCCATGTATCGGCGGGTTTGCCGCCCATGTTGCGGATCAACGGTGATATTCGCCCGCTCAATGTCGAATCGTTGGACAGCAAAGCCGTGCATAGCATGATCTACGACATCATGAACGACTCCCAGCGCAAATGGTTCGAAGAAAATCTCGAGATCGACTTCGCCATTGATCTGGCCGGGGTGGCGCGTTTCCGCGTCAACGCGTTTAATCAGGATCGCGGGCCCGCCGCGGCTTTCCGGACCATTCCCGCGAAGGTGCTTAGCCTGGAAGATCTGAACGCACCTAAATCCTTCAAGGAAATCATTGAGGTGCCACGAGGACTCGTGTTGGTTACCGGACCCACCGGATCGGGAAAGTCCACCACGCTTGCCGCGATGGTGGACAACATCAACACCAACCGCGCGGATCACATCATTACCATCGAAGACCCGATCGAATTCGTGCATACCGCCAAGAAATGTCTCGTCAATCAGCGCGAGGTCGGTCCAAATACGCATTCCTTCGCCAATGCGTTGCGCTCAGCCCTGCGTGAGGATCCGGATATCATTCTGGTGGGTGAATTGCGCGACCTGGAAACCATGCGTCTGGCCCTGACCGCGGCGGAGACCGGCCACATCGTTTTCGCCACCCTGCATACGAGCTCCGCGCCAAAAACCATAGACCGTATTGTCGATTCCTTCCCCGGCGGGGAAAAAGACATGGTGCGGGCGATGCTTTCCGAATCCCTGCGTGCGGTGATTTCGCAGACCCTGCTGAAGACGGCGGACGGCAAGGGCCGGGTGGCCGCTCATGAGATCATGATTGCCAATCCCGCGATCCGTAATCTGATCCGGGAGAACAAGGTCGCGCAGATGTACTCGGTGATTCAGACCGGACAGAGTCAGGGCATGCAGACCCTCGACCAATGTTTGACCGACCTGGTGCGCGCTCACAAGGTTACCCGTGAGGAGGCCCTGCGTCGGGTGCAGAATAAAGACAGCTTCTTGAGTGTTGCGTGAGGAAAATACATGTCTGTATTGGATGATCTGCTCGCCCTGATGGTGGAAAAGAACGCTTCTGACCTTTACCTGACCGTCGGTTCGCCGCCCGCCATAAAGATTGACGGACGGGCAGTCTCCATCGGCAATGAAATACTCAAATCCGGCCAGATCCTGGCCCTGGCCAAGGAAATTCTCGGGATCGAACGGTTGCAGGAATTTCAGCATGAAAAAGAAATCAATATGGCCATTTCCGCGCCAGGGATCGGGCGTTTCCGGGTGAATGGTTTTTTTCAGCGCGGCGAACTGAGCTTCGTTTTGCGTGCCATCAAGACGCAAATTCCCAGTTTGGAACAACTCAGGCTGCCGCCTGTACTCAAGGAATTGGCCATGGCCTCGCGGGGTCTGGTGCTTTTTGTGGGCGCCACCGGATCGGGCAAGAGCACTTCGCTCGCTTCCATGATCCAGTATCGCAACCAGAATTCGGCGGGACACATCCTCACCATCGAGGATCCCATTGAATTCCTTCACAAGAATGCCAAATCCATCGTTAATCAGCGTGAAGTCGGTATCGACACGCTGAGTTACGAACGGGCTTTGGAAAATGCCCTGCGAGAAGCCCCTGACGTGATCCTCATCGGCGAGGTCCGGAGTCGCAGCACCATGGATCACGCCATCGCCTACGCCGAAACCGGACATTTGTGCATGTCGACCCTGCATGCCAATAATGCGAACCAGGCCATCGAACGGATCATCAACTTTTTTCCGGAAGACCGTAAAAGACAGCTGCTGATGGATCTGTCACTCAACCTACGCGCCGTGATATCGCAGCGCCTCCTGCCCATCAAAGGGCAAGGGGGGCGCGTTGCCGCCATGGAGGTGTTGATCAATACGCCCGCCATCGCCGACCTGATCCATAAAGGTGAGGTGGGCTTGCTGAAGGAGGCGATGGCGCGCACCAACGACGTCGGCATGCAGACCTTTGATCAAAGCCTGCTGTACCTGTTCATGGAGGGTATCGTCGAGTATGACGATGTCCTGCGCGCCGCCGATTCACAGAATGATCTGCGTCTGGCCATCAAGATGGAATCCATGCGGCGGGGCGTTGGAGATCCGGGGGCCAAGGGCGCGGACGAAGGACAGTGGCGCATTCAGTCTTGAACGGGTGGCCGGTCGTACTGGTGGCCTGGTCAACGGTGGCGGCCTGGCTGGTGCTGGTCTTTGGCCGGGGCGCTTTTTGGCGGACAAACCAGCGTTTGCCGATGGTGATGGGCGATGCACGGCGGAACTGGCCCGCGGTCACTGCCGTGGTGCCGGCGCGCAATGAGGCGGAGGGGATCGGTCATTGTGTGCGCGCGCTCCTGCAGCAGAATTATCCGGGCGAACTGCGGGTGCTGGTCGTGGATGACCAGAGTGCTGATGGCACGGCGGCGATTGCCCGGGAGACGGCCCATCGCATGGGGGCCGAAGCGCGGGTGCGGGTGCTGTCGGGAGCGCCCTTGCCGCAAGGCTGGGCGGGCAAGGTCTGGGCTATGGCGCAGGGGGTGGCTGCGGCGGGCCCGGTGCCTTATCTGTGGTTTACCGATGGCGATATCGTCCACGGGCCGGAGGTTCTCAGACGTTTGATGGTACAGGCGGAAGGCCGGGATCTGTCTCTGGTTTCCTTGATGGTGATGCTGGCCTGCGACCGTTTCTGGGAGCGCCTATTGATTCCGCCGTTCATTTTCTTTTTCCAGATGCTCTACCCCTTTCCCTGGGTGAACAATCCGCGTCGGAAGCTCGCGGGCGCGGCGGGCGGCTGCATGTTGCTGCGTCGGGAGTGTCTGGAAAAGGCGGGTGGTTTCGCCGCGATGCGCGCAGCGCTGATCGATGACTGCACGCTGGCGGCGCGGATAAAACCTCACGGGGCCATCTGGCTGGGGTTGGGAACGGAAAGTCACAGCCTGCGCGACTACCACCGGCTCCGTGAAATCTGGCGGATGGTGGCCCGCTCCGCTTATGTGCAACTGCGGTTCAGCCCTGCGCGTTTGCTGGGGGCGGTGCTGGGGATGATGTTTCTTTATGTGTTGCCCCCTCTGGCCTTCCTGGCGGGACTGTTTACGGGATCTGCGTGGCTGGCGCTTCCAGGCCTGCTGGCCCTGTTGCTGATGGCCAGGGCCTATCTACCCAGTCTGCATCTCTATGCGCTTCCTGTCGGCTGGGTCTTGAGCCTGCCGGTCGCGGCGCTGCTCTATACCTTGATGACCCTGGATTCGGCCCGGCGCCATTATGCGGGCCGGGGCGGCGCATGGAAGGGGCGCCACTATGGTGCCGCGGAAGGGGAGGAGGGATGAACGAACGCGCGGCACCTGCGTTTTTGCTGAGCGGCGGAATGGGTGTCGCTCACGGCGCGCGCCGATAACAGAGGTCGAAAACGGGGTGCCCCAGCCGCTGCCCGCGGCGTTCGAATCTGGTGAGGATGCGATTATCGGGAGGAGGAACGTAGCCTCCATCGGGATCGGCATTCTCCAGACCCGGGGTGGCATTGAGGACGGCACGCATCTGCTCTGCATAGTGGGCCCAGTCCGTGGCCAGTTGCAGTTCACCGCCGGGTTGCAGCAGGCGGCTCAGTAGCATCGCAAACTCCGCCTGGATCATGCGCCGTTTTTGCTGGCGCTTTTTCGGCCAAGGGTCGGGGAACTGGATGATGATGCATTGCAGGAGCGCGTCGGGCAGGGTGTTCAGCCAGGTGACCACATCGCCGTGGACGATGCGGACATTTTCCGTGTTGGTTTCCACCAGCCGGAGCAGCAGGGCGCCGACCCCCGGCGCATGGACCTCCGCACCGATGCAGCCCCAGTCTGGTCGATGCGTCGCCAGCGCGGCCAGATGCTCGCCGTTGCCAAAGCCGATTTCCAGCAGCAGGGGCCGCGCGCCCTTCCAGGGGTCCTGCCAGGGCGCGCGGCTATCGATTTGCCATCTGGGTAGATATTCATCGAGCGCGCGGGCCTGCGCAACGGTGATGCGGCCCTGACGCAGGACGAAACTGCGGATGGGACGGTAACTGGTCTTGAGGGCTTCTTCCATGACGGGCATTATAGCCGGTCTGGTGCTATCGCCTAGAGAGGAGAGCGGCATGAAACACCCATTGGTCGGCGTAGTCATGGGCAGCGAGAGTGACTGGGAAGTGATGCGTGCCGCGGTGGAGCAACTCCAAGCGCTGGCCATTCCCCATGAACGGCGCGTGGTGTCCGCGCACCGCACCCCCGATCTGCTGTTCGAATACGCCGCCAGTGCCGTAACGCGGGGGCTGCGCTGCATCATCGCCGGCGCGGGGGGAGCGGCGCATCTACCCGGCATGCTGGCGGCCAAGACCGTGGTGCCGGTATTGGGGGTGCCGGTACCCTCCAAACATCTGCAGGGCATGGATTCCCTGTTGTCCATCGTGCAGATGCCCAAGGGGGTGCCGGTGGCTACTTTTGCGATCGGCACGGCGGGGGCAGCCAATGCCGGTCTCTTCGCGGCTGCGATGCTGGCCGGGGAGGACCCGGCGCTGGCCCAGCGTTTGCGGGATTTCCGAGCGCGCCAGGAGGCCGCCGTTCTGGCCATGACCCTACCGGAGACCCCCCTTTGATTCTGCCTGGCGCTACCCTGGGCATGCTGGGCGGCGGACAGTTGGGGCAGATGTTCACCCTGGCGGCCCGGCGTATGGGTTATGCGGTGTGGGTGCTCGACCCCGATCCGGATTGTCCGGCGGCGGCTGTCGCCGATCGTCATCTCTGTGCTCCCTACGAAGATTCCGCCAGTCTTCAGGAAATGACGGCCACCTGCGCCGCGATCAGCACGGAGTTTGAGAATGTGCCCCTGCGGGCTCTGGAGCGCGCTGCCCGCCATGTTCCCGTGCGTCCACACGCCGCGGCGGTGGCCATTGCCCAGGATCGCTTACAGGAAAAGGCATTTTTCCTCGGTCTGGAGATGGACACGGCTCCCTTCGCGGCGGTACGCACCGCCGCCGACCTGCCTATGGCGGCGGCCAGTGTTTCTTTTCCGGCCATCCTCAAGACCGCGCGTTGGGGTTATGACGGGAAGGGGCAGGGCCGGGTCGCCTCGGCCGCGGACCTGGCGCATGTCTGGGCGGGCATGGGGAAGCCGGAGGCGATCCTGGAAGAACGCATCGCCTTGACACAGGAGCTTTCGGTGGTGATGGTG